>NZ_JBHXNP010000018.1:0-100549 GCF_042719495.1 Streptomyces sp. NPDC058525 | reverse complement strand
CCCGATACCCTCAATTTCGCCCCGGGGGGCCCTCAAAGTCGCCACCGACACTGGCCGCCCCGCCTCCGCCGGCCCGGCCTCCCCCCCCCCCGGCCCGGCCGGGGCGTCCGCGGGGTATCGCAGATGCGGATCAAGCGCCACCCGCTACACTGACCGCGGTGGACCGGCCTCACGGCCGGGTCCGCGCACCCCGCCTTCGTAGCTCAGGGGATAGAGCACGGCTCTCCTAAAGCCGGTGTCGCAGGTTCGAATCCTGCCGAGGGCACATCACGAGGACCCCCAGCTCAATTGGCTGGGGGTCTTCGCCGTGTTGTGGTTCCATGGTGCTCGTGTCGCGTGACGCCGCCTACTGAGATGTGGGCCGGGCGGTGGTTGGGCAGGCACCTGTTCGTCAAGGACCGGGCTCATGGGCTTCCACGCCACCGGCTACGGGTGATTCCCCGCGGTTGTTCGCTGCCATCGCATGCACACACACCGTAAGGAATCCAACACTCCGTGTCATCTTTCAATCAAGCGGTCATCGAAGAGTTCCGGGCGAACGCCGGCCGGGTCGGCGGGCCCTTCGAAGGTTCCGAGCTGATCCTGCTCACCACCACCGGCGCCAGGTCCGGGAAACCGCACACCGTCCCGCTCGGGTTCGTACGCGAGCCCCGCCACGGCGCGGCCGGTGCGGACGGCGGGACGCTGCTCGTCGTCGCGTCCGCGGGCGGGGCCGACCGGCATCCGGCCTGGTTCCACAATCTGCTCGCCCGACCCCTCGTCCAGGTCGAGACCGCGGCCGGGGAGTACGAGGCCGTCGCCGTGCCTGCCGAGGGTGCGCGGCGGGACGAGCTGTTCGCGCACGTCGTGGGCGTGGAGCCCGGCTACGGGGAGTACCAGGAGCGGACCGGGCGGGTGATCCCCGTCGTGGCGCTCCAGCGCACGCACGAGGCGCCCGCCGGGGAGGGCGGGTTCGCCGGGAAGCTGCTCGAGGTGCACGGGTGGCTGCGGGCCCAGCTGGCCCTCGTACGGGAGCAGGCGCGGGAGGCCGCGCCCGGCTCGTTCGGCATGCAACTGCGTCAGCACTGCCTCGCGTTCTGCCACAGCCTGGACTTCCACCACCGCAGCGAGGACGCCGGGATGTTCCCGTACCTGGCACAACAGCATCCGCACCTGAGCGAGTTCTTCCAGCGGATCGACGCCGAGCACCGGGTCATCGCCCGGCTCCAGGAGGAGCTCGTGGCGGCCCTGGACGGGCCGCCGGGCACCGGCCCGGGCGGCGGCGGGTTCAGCGAGCGCGTGGAGCGGCTGAGCCGGGAGCTGGAGGCACATCTCGACAGCGAGGAGGCGCAGTTGCTTCCGGTGCTTCGGGCGCTGGGAGCGTGATGCGGGCCTCGGCGCCGCCCTCCGCCGGATTGCGGAAGGCAAGGGTGGCGCCGAGGGCGCGGGCCTGGCCCGCGGCGATGGTCAGGCCCAGGCCGTGGCCCTTGTTCATGCCCTCCGTACGGAAGCGCTGCGGGCCGGCGGTGAGCAGGTACTGCGGATAGCCGGGGCCCGTGTCGGTCACGGTCAGGGTCCGGCCGTCCACCCGGACCGTGACCGGGGCCGCGCCGTGCTTGTGGGCGTTGGCGACGAGGTTGCCGAGGATCCGCTCCAGGCGCCGCCGGTCGGTCTCCACCCGGAGCGACGAGGCCACCTCCAGCCGGGTGTCGGTGCCCGAGGCGCGGATCGTCCGGGCCGCCAGGGCGGCCAGGTCGTGGGAGTCCAGCTCCACGCGCCCGCTGCCCGTGTCCAGCCGGGAGATCTCCAGCAGGTCCTCGGTCAGCGCGCGCATCGCCTGGACGCGGTCCCGTACGAGTTCGGCCGGGCGGCCCGGCGGCAGGAGCTCGGCGGCCGCGTTCAGCCCGGTCAGCGGGGTGCGGAGCTCGTGCGCGACGTCCGCCGTGAACCGCTGCTCCGCCTCCAGCTTGCGCTGGAGCGAGGAGGCCATCGTGTCCAGGGCCCGGGAGACCGCCGCCACCTCGTCCTTGTTGCGGGCGCTGTCGTCGACCCGCGCGTCCAGGTCGCCCGCGCTGATCCGGCGGGCCACCTGCGCGGTCAGGTGCAGCCGGCGGGTGATCCGGGTGACGCCGACCGCGCCGATGAGCAGGGTGCCGCCGATGGCGAGCACCGAGGAGCCGAGGATGGCGCGGTCCAGCTCGGCGATCGTCCGCTCGGCGGTGGTGAAGTCCACGGACACGGCTATCGCGGTGTCGTGGTCGGCCGGCGCCGCCGCCCACATCGCGGCCCGGCCGCGGTGCTCGCCGATGACCGTGCCGCGCTTGCCGGTCAGCGCCAGCGCGCGCAGCTCGGCCGGCAGGCCGACGGGGTCGATGCCCTCGCCGCGCGCCATCCGCGCGCCGGTCTCGTACGCCGCGATGGTGCGGTCCAGTTTGGCGAGGGCCTTCTCGCGGGCGGTGCTGACGGTCTGGTGGGTCATGGCGCTGTGGACGAGACCGCCGAGCAGGGCCGCGAGCCCGCAGCACATGAGGGTGATGAAGACCGCGGCCTTCCAGGTCAGGGTCGAGGTCCAGGCGGGCAGCCGAAGGCTCATGGTGCGCTGGTCCCGTTCATGATCCTGTGGGCCCGTCCGTCCTGGCTGGTGGTGGAGACGCGGCTGGCGTACGACCGTCCGCGGTCGCCAGGTCACCGTAGTGCGCCCGCCCGCGCGCCCACGCGGCGGGCGCCGGATTACGGCGCCACGAGATCGGCGTAGAAGATCACGTTGTCTACGAGGGGTGTGTGTGGGCCGTCCGTCGGCGAGGTAACGGTTGTCCGGAGTCCGGCCCGCGATGTCGTGACGATGCGAGAAGGCCCTTCCGGCCGGAGTCGGAAGGGCCTTTCGAAAGGGTCGGATGGGGCCGTCAGGTCGGATGGGGCCGTCAGGTCGCCGGGGCGGTCGGGCCGGTCAGGTCGGCCGGGGCGGTGCGGTCAGGTCGGCCGGGGCGGTCAGCTCAGGCCTCTGCTGCGTTCGCCGATGCGGTCGCCCTGCGGGGTGCCGGCCCGCTTGAGGGCCGCCTTCGTGTGCGCCCCGCCCTTGACCTTGCTCCTCAGCAGACCGTCGAAGCCGTGGCCCGGCGGGCGCGGCGGCCGGTCCGGCTCCTGGGCCTGGTGGGCCTGGTGGAAGTCCCGCTTCTGCTCTTTGCTCATCCCGTCGTCAACTCCCTCGGGAAGCACCCAATCGGACTACTGGGATCGTATGCAGATATAGCGGCCGACGCACCCGGACCGGACGTAAAGGATGGTGGATCAAGGCCGCGGCGGTGCCGGCCTGTCCGGCGGCCCCAGCGTGCCGTGGACCAGCTCCTCCGGGCAGGGCGTGCCCCGCGGCAGCTGGTACTTCGCGGCCACCCGGTACTGCCCCGGGCCCGGGGCCAGCAGCTCCGTCCACACGTCGCCCGACTCGTCCGGCGCGGCCTTGAACAGGCATCCCGCCGTGTTCGCGTACTCCTTCACGGCGGCGGCCTTCGCCTTCGACGAGAAGGTCTCCTCCGGCGGCGCCACCGGCTTGCCCGCCGCGTCCACCAGGCCCAGCCACGGCGAGTGCGGGATCCGCACGAGCACGCGCCCGGCCTGCTTCACGTCGATGACGAGCCGGTCGGCGCCCGCCCGCACCACCGTCGCCGGACCGGTCACCAGGTCCGTCGGCTGGTGGACCTTGAACAGCTGCCAGTTCGCGTCGCCCCACACCTGCTGGAGGTACGGGAGCCCCTCGCGCACCAGCTTCGCCTCGTCCTCCCCGCCCGAGTCGGGTTTGTCGGCGGGCAGCACCACGTAGTGCACCGCCCAGCGCTCGAGCCAGGCCCGGTAGCTGTCGGCGGTCAGGGTGTCGTCGTAGAAGAGCGGGTTGCGCTCCAGGTCCGCCTGCCGGTTCCAGCCGCGCGCGAGGTTCACGTACGAGGGGAAGGCGGAGGATTCGCGGTGGCTGCTGGCCGGGACCACCTCGACGCGGCCGCGGTCGGCGCCCGCCTTCTGCAGCTGGTCGACCAGCGGGGCCAGCTCGCGGTTCCAGGCGGCCACCGGGGTGGTGCGGACGATGTCCGTGATGCTGTTGGTGGTGATCCAGATGTTCAGCCCGGCGAAGGCGAGCAGCAGCGCGTACCAGCGGCGGGTGCGCGGGACCGCATACGGGAGGGCCGCGAGCAGGGCGGCTCCGCCGAAGAGCATGATCAGCCGGGTGACGTTCGACCCGATCTGCGAGTCGATCGCCCAGGTCAGGAAGACCCCGAAGGCGTAGACGGCCGAGGAGATCCGGACCGTCTTCCACCGCTCGGGTACGAGGAACAGGACCGCCAGCGCGAACACGAAGGGCAGCCAGGCCGAGCCGAACTTCATCGGCTGCGTCCCGGAGAAGGGGAACAGCCAGGCCGACAGCCCGACCACGGCCACCGGGGCCAGGCCCAGCGCGTAGGCGCCCGGCCGCCGCCCGCTCAGGAACAGCGCGGCCGCGACCACGCCGAGGAAGAGCCCGGCGACGGGGCTGGAGGCGGTGGCGAGTCCGGCCAGCGGGGCCGCGACGGCCGCCTTGGCCCACCGCCGGTCGGCCCATTTGCGCGGCCAGCAGAAGACGGCGGCGACCGCGCCGAGCGCGAACATCACGCCGAGGCCGAAGGTGACACGGCCCGACAGGGCGTTGCAGAACAGCCCGTACACTCCGGCCAGCGCGGGCCACAGGGGTTCGCGCACGGCGCCGCGGCAGCGGGTCAGGACCAGGGCGAGCAGTCCGGCCGAGACGGTGCCCGCGATCATCATCGTGGTCCGGACGCCGAGCATGTGCATGAGGTACGGCGAGACCACGCTGTACGAGACGGGGTGCATGCCGCCGTACCAGGCGAGGTTGTACGCCGAGTCGGGGTGGCGGCCGACGAACTCGGCCCAGGCGTCCTGAGCGGCGAGGTCGCCGCCGCTGTTGGCGAAGGTGAAGAACCAGACGACGTGCAGCACCGCGGCGAGCAGCGTGGACACGGCGACGGGGTGCCGGCGGACCCAATCCAGAGCCCGCGCCCCTATGCCGCCGGGACCGGGGGCGGGGGCGGGGGCGGGGTCGGGGGCGGGCGCCGAGCCGGGGCCGGGCGCCGAGCCGGGGCCGGGCGCCGAGCCGGGCGCGGGGTCGGTGCCGGGGCCGGTGCCGGGGCCGGTGCCGGGGTCGGGGCCGGTGCCGGGGTCGGGGCCGGTGCCAGCGCTGGGGCCGGCGCCAGCGCTGGGGCCGGTGCCAGCGCTGGGGCCGGTGCCAGCGCTGGGGCCGGTGCCAGCGCTGGGGCCGGTGTCGGCGGGTGCGGGCACGTCGGTGGTGCCGCCGTGGCCATCGCCGCGCCGGCCCTCCTGCTGCTGCCGCTGCTCAGCGGTGGTCACTGACGTACTCCCCAACACACGAGTCCACACCCCGCACCTGCCTGCGTCCGGACGCCCGGGGCGTTCGGACGCCCGGCACGTTCGGGACGTTCAGGTCCCGGGACCCAAGACGCGTCCCGGCGCCCCGGGGTTGCCCGGGGCGCCGGATCCGCGCGTTCGCCGGCCGTCAGCCGACGCGCGTCAGCTTGCTGCCGATACCGGGCGCGGCGAGCTCGCTCTGGAGCGCCACCGGCACCTTCACCTGGCTCGCGCCCTCGCCGACCGTGAGCACGCCGATCTCGGTGCCGGCCTTGGCGGTCTGCGGGATCTTGCCGCCGCCGTCGGCCAGCTTCACGTTCACGGTGAGCGAGGCCCAGCCGACCGCCTGCACGTCGGCGGTGGCCACGACCGGGGTGCGGCCGCCGAGACCGTCGTCCACATGGCCCACGACCTGGCCCTTCTTCACGACGGGCGCGCCTTCGAGGGCCTTCTGCGTGGCGATCATCAGCTGCTTGCTCGCGGAGATGACGCTGTCGATGATCGGCGGCTTGTGCTGGCCGAGGACGGCGCCGACGATCAGCTGGTTGGTGTTGCCGATCTTCTTCTGGGCGGCGAAGAGGAGGTTTCCGCCGGCCTTCGTCGTCGTACCGGTCTTGATGCCGAGCGAGTCGTTGTACGGGACGAGGCGGTTCCAGTTGTCCCACTTCTTGCCCGACGGGTCGACCCAGCTTGGCTTCTTGGTGATGTCCAGCAGGGTCTCGATCTCGACGAGCTTGAGGCCCAGCTTCACCTGGTCCTCGGCGGTGCTGACCGTGGTCGCGTCCAGGCCCGAGGGGTCGGTGTACGTGGTGTTGGTCATGCCGAGTTCCTTGGCGGTGTCGTTCATCTTCTTGACGAACGCCTCCTGGGAACCGGAGTCCCAGCGCGCGAGCAGCCGCGCGATGTTGTTGGCCGACGGGATCATCAGGGCGGCGATCGCGTCGTACTCCGAGATCTTGTCGCCCTCCTTGACCGTGTCGAGGGTGGACTCGTTGTTGACCGAGTCGTTCTTCTTGCCCTCGGTCTCGGCCGTCTTGTCGACGTCGATCATCGCGCCCTGCTCACCCTTCTTGATGGGGTGGTCGCGCAGGATGATGTACGCCGTCATCGACTTGGTGACGCTGGCGATCGGCACGGGCTTCTGCTCGCCGGACTGGCCGAGCGTGCCGAGGCCGGCGGCGGCCATGTAGGCCTGGCCCTCGCTGGGCCAGGGCAGCTCGGGCTTGGCGCCGTCGAAGGTGTACGAGGACTTCGCCGTCATCACGAGCTTCGGCTCCGGCAGGGGGCGCACCAGCTGCACGACGGCGAGGATGATCGCCAGGAGCACGACGAGCGGGAAGTAGATCTTGAACCGCCGAACGGCCGTGCGGAGCGGGCTCGGCGGCGGGGGCGGGTTGTTCGTGAGGTCCGCCAGCATGTCGAGCGGCGGCTTGGGGGGCAGGGGCTGCTGGGTGGTCCGCTCGGTGCGGTCCATGGAGGCGGGGGCCGGGGCCGGGGCGGCCGGGGCCGCGGGGGCCGGGGCGGATGCCTTCGGCTGGGGCCGGCCGGGCTCGTCGGTGCGCAGGGGTACGAAGGTGCTGGCCTTGGCCGGAGCGGAATCCGCGGGCCGGTCGTCGGCCGGGGCCGGAGCCGGGGCCGGGGCGGTTGGCTTGACGGCGCGGAAGGTGGCGGTCCGCTCGCTGTCGTCGGCATCCGCGGCCGGAATCCGGAACACACCGGTCCGCTCCCGCGGGGCGGGCTCCTTGACGGGCGCGTCCGCGGCCGCGGCCGGCTTCACCGCCCGGAACACAGCCGTCCGCTCGCTGTCGCCCGGCTCATCGCCGGAGGCGTCCGTCCGCTGCGCCGAAGCGGAATCGGCAGCCGACTTGCGCTGGCCCTCCGCCGAAGCGGAGTCGGCGGCCGGCTTGCGCTGATCCCCCGCCGGAGCGGAACCCGCGGCCGGCCCGGCCGGAGCCGCCGGCCGCACCGCCCGGAACACAGCCGTCCGCTCGCTCTCGCCAGCCTCAGGGGCCGCCTGCGTCCCCGGGGAGTCGGCCTTCACGGCACGGAAAGCGGTGGTCCGCTGATCACCCTCCGCCACCTCACCACCGACCCGCTCCGAACCCGAAGCGGAACCGGTGCCAGGCGCCGCGGCTTCCGCGGCCCCGGCGGCAGCGGGGCCCGACAGCCGGAACGAGCCGGTCCGCTGATCACCGGCCGGTCGACCCGAAGCCGAAGCGGAATCCGCGCCGGGCGCGGTGGGCTCGGCCGCGGGCGAAGCGGAATCCGTGTCAGGTGCGGCGGCTTCCGGGTTTTCGGTGGGAGCCGGGGCCGCGAGGCGGAACGAGGTGGTGGGCTGGGCGCCCGACGGCTGCTCCGACGCCGAACCGGAATCCGCCGAAGGCGAGTCGGCGGCAGCCGGCTTCGCGGCGCGGGAGGCCGTGGTGCGGCCCTCGCCGGCCGGGCGGTCCCCCGCCGGAGCGGAGTCCGTGGCGGTGGTCGTGTCGTCCGCCGTGGCGACCCAGGCCGCCACCGCGTCGCGCAGCGCGTCGCGGCCGCCGGAACCGTCCGGGGCCGGTTCCGCGTCCACGGGTGTGTCCGCAGAGGCATCGACAGGGGTCTCGGGATCCCGTTGCCGGAACACCGACAGCCTCGGGTCGCTCTCCGCGGAGGTCGACGCCGCCCCCGGCGTTCCCTCATCAACCGACTTGTCGGGGGACTCGCCCGCCACCAGTTCCTCCTCCATCGTCGCCACGTCCGGCTGTCCGAATGTCTAACAGTGTCCCGTCTAGGGGGCATCGCCCACGTGCTAGACGAGAACGACATAGCTGCGGGTTCCCCCACAAAGCGGCCACGCGCTCTCGACAGATGAATGTGAGAGGCGTCACCCTGTCACTCATCCACGCGGGGAGGCATGGATGGGCAGGAGCCGCAGAACAATTCCGGAGGAGCTTCTGCTGCTCGCCTTGGACCCGGCCACGGGTACCACGGCGCAGCCGCAGTCGCTCGACCTCGGCCTGGCCGGGGCACAGCTAGTGGAGCTGGCTCTGGCAGGACGGATAGCCCCTGACGGGGATCGTATCGCCGTGGTGATGCCACGGCCGACAGGAGATCCGACTCTGGACTCCGCACTGGAACTGCTGCGCAGGCGCGGCAGTCCGGTACGGGCCGTCCACTGGATTGGCGGACCCCGGCTGGGGCTCCGCCAGATTTACCTCGCCCACCTGGAGCGCTGCGGCATGGTCCATGCCGTCGCGGGCCAGATGTGCGGGGTGCTGCCGACGACTCGCTACCAGGCGACGGACACGGCGATCAGCCGGGAGATCCGTGCCCGGCTGGACACGGCGATCCGCACCGGCGTACCGCCGGACCCGCGGACCGCGGCGCTTGCCGCACTGGCCCACGCGGTCGGACTCGGCAAGCACCTGTACCCCGGCAACGAGGGGCGGTCGTCCAGATCCCGGCTGCGGGACCTGATCCGGCACGACCCGATGGGCGGACTCGTGGCGCACGCCGTGATGGACGTCCAGAACGGTGTGGCCGCACAGCCGCGCCGCGACCGCGCACCGGCACAGCCGGCCGCTCGGGCCACGGCGGGCAGCGTTCCGCTGCAGCCGCGCCGGACGGGTGCGATGGCCCGCGCGGCCGCGCACTGATCCACCCCGCTCCAACCGCTCCAACCGCTCCACCGCAATGCCATCACAACGCCGGCGCGCGGGGTGACGAGGCCGGTTCCGCCGGTCCCGCCGCCCCGCGCGTCTGTTTTTCCGGGCCGTTCCCCAGCGCCGCAGCACCCTTCGGTGGCAGTCTGCTCAACATCAGCCACGCAGAGAGACAGACAGCTGCACGACAGAAGAAGGCGGAGGTGCCGTTCACGTGGCGTCCAATGTCAATCCCACCGTCCGACGCCGCCGACTGGGCATGGAGTTGCGCAAGCTCCGCGAGGACAAGGGCATGACGGCCGAGCAGGTCGCCGAGCGCCTCCTCGTCTCCCAGTCCAAGATCAGCCGGCTGGAGAACGGCCGCCGGTCCATCAGCCAGCGCGACGTACGCGACCTGTGCGAGGTGTACGAGGTGGAGGACCCCAGGCTCGTGGACTCACTCATGCAGATGGCGAAGGACTCCCGCCAGCAGGGCTGGTGGCACGCCTTCGGCGACATCCCGTACAGCGTCTACATCGGCCTGGAGACGGACGCGGCGAGCCTGCGCACCTACGAGCCCCTGGTAATCCCGGGGTTGCTCCAGACCACGGAGTACGCCCACTCCCTGGTCCGCGGCGCGTGGCCGGAGACCGCTCCGGCCGACGTGGAGAAGCGGGTCCAGGTCCGGATGCACCGCCAGAAGCGGCTCTCCGAGACCGAGAACAACAATCCGGAACTCGGGCCGCTGCGCCTGTGGGCGGTGATCGACGAGGCCGCTCTGCGCCGGCGCGTGGGCGATGCCGAGCTGATGGTCCGGCAGCTGAAGTTCCTGATAGAGCAGTCGGAACAGCCGCACATCACGGTGCAGGTGATGCCGTTCGCGCTGGGCGCGCATCCCGGCGTGAACGGCCAGTACGCGATTCTGGAATTCCCGGACGCGTCCGACTCCACGGTGGTCTACATCGAGGGCGTGACGAGCGACCTGTACCTGGAGAAGGCCAACGACGTGCAGAAGTACAGCGTCATGTACGAGCACCTGCGCGCCCAGGCCCTCAATGTCGACGAGACCCGGCGGTTCATCTCCGGCATCATCGCCGGATATGCGGGCAAGGTCGACGAGTCGCGATAAAGGCGCAGGAAACACATGAGGTCCTGGGGAGGGCCGGTACCGTACACCGTCACTCCCCGGCCGCATAAGACCTGAATGGAATATGCCACTCGGTCGGGTGAATGCCTCCTTCACCCGTCAGGAGCTGCGGGTAGCGTCGATCACGTCAGCCGGAGAACGAGCCGGCCGACGCGGCAAAAACGGAACTACTCGCTGAACCGGAGAGAAACATGGCTATTCGTCAGGGCGCCACGCACAACTGGACCAAGTCCTCCTACTCCGCCAACGGCGCCTGCGTCGAGGTCAAGTCCCCCGTCATGGAGGCCATCGCGGTCCGCGACTCGAAGGCGCAGGACGGCCCGTCCCTCACCTTCGCGCCCGGCTCCTGGACCTCGTTCGTCGACGGCGTCACCGAGGGCCGGCTGGGACGCCTCGCCTGAACGTCACGGCATGCGCCCCAACCGACCCGAACGCGTTAACCGCAGTACCGGCAGTACACGCAGTACGAGCAGTGCCCGCAGTACAAGCAGGACCCGCACCACTGGCTGGAGCCCTCTCGACCGGTCCGCCGTCTTGGCCGAGGGGGCTCGGCCATGTCCGCGCACGGTCGGCTGCGGCTACCGCCGCGGCTACCTCAACTGGTCGACGTACCGGTCGGTCCCCGGCACCGTGGGGATGAACGGCGCCACCAGCTCCACCCGCCCCAGCCCCGCCTCCGCGACCTCCGCGTCCAGCCCCTGGAAGCGGTCCCAGCAGGTCCGGGGGTCCTGCTCCAGGAACCACAGGAGCGTCAGGCGGGTGTCGACCCCCTCGACCTGCTTGACGTAGGTCATCCGGTCGCCGGGCAGCGGCGTCGGCCGGAAAACCGTCACCATCGCGGCCGGAGATCCGTGCAGCCGCTTCGGCAGGGCCCGGGCGCGCAGCCACTCCAGCAGCTCGTCCCGCTGCGCGGGCCCGTCGGCGTCGACGACCTGGACGACGAGGCCGGCGTACGGGTGGTCCAGGGCGTGGAAGTCCCGCGGACCGGCGGCGCCGTCGCGGTAGACGGTGGCCTCGTGGTCCTGGAAGGACGTGAACACGTGGGTGCGGTCCTGGTAGACCCGCCCGTCGCGGCCCAGCCGCTTGTTGATGCCGACGGTCCACTTCATGTGCTCGTCGTAGCGGCCCTCGGTGACCCAGTACGTCGATATGTAGCAGCCGGCGGTGACGGGCTGGGCGACCGCCGACTTCTCCGGGTAGCGCAGCTCCTGGAGTTCGCGGGTGGCCACCCAGCGGCGGCCCGCGTACATCCAGGGCATGGCCATGGCGCCGGCGTAGTAGTGGTCGTCCTCGTACCAGCGGTTGTAGGCGTACTCGTGGCCCGGGTGCGGCTCCACCATGGTGATCAGCGCATGGCCGGGGCGGACGCCGTACGGGCCGACGGCGGCGAGCTCGGCATAGTCCTCGGCGCGGGTGTCCCGCTCTTCTGTCGTCATGCGACCGGTCTAGCTGATGTTGCGTCAGATCGGGAGCCCTCGGGCACCGTTCACCATGTGACACATAGGTGTCATCTGCACCTTTCCGTGGCTACGATGCCCGCACCCCACTCCCGGAGGAGCCACCCGTGCCCGCAGACGCCGCCGTCTCCGTCTCCGTCCCCCACGCCGACACAGCCGCTGCCCCGCCGCCCGCGTTCGCCTCGCGGGCCGCCTCGGTGGGCGGCTCCCCCGTACGCGAGATCCTGGCGCTCACCGAACGCCCCGGGGTGATCTCCTTCGCCGGCGGCCTCCCCGCGCCCGAACTCTTCGATGCCGAGGGCCTGCGGGCCGCGTACGACACCGCCTTCGCCGTGTCGGCGCGGCGGGCGCTCCAGTACTCGACCACCGAGGGCGCCCCGGAGCTGCGCGAGGCCGTCGCACGGCGGGCCACGGCCCGGGGCCTGGCCACCGGCGCGGACGAGGTCCTCGTCACCTCGGGCTCGCAACAGGCCCTCACCCTCCTCACCGCCGCGCTGGTCGAACCCGGGGACGTGGTGCTGGTCGAGAACCCCACCTACCTGGCGGCCCTCCAGTGCTTCGGGTTGGCCGGGGCCCGGGTGGTGGCGGTGCCCTGCGACGCGGACGGCCTGATACCCGAGGCCCTGGAGGAACTCCTCGCGCGGGAGCGCCCCAAGCTGCTCTACACCGTCCCGACCTTCCAGAACCCGACGGGCCGCACCCTGCCGGGAGCCCGCCGGGCGGCGGTGGCGCGGATCGCGGCGCGGCGGGGGCTGTGGCTGATCGAGGACGACCCGTACGGGGACCTGCGCTACGAGGGCGCGGAGGTGCCGTGGCTGGCGGCGCACCCGGGGGCCGAGGACCGCACCGCCCTGCTCGGCAGCTTCTCGAAGATCATGGCGCCGGGGCTGCGGCTGGGCTGGCTGCGGGCCCCGGCGGCGCTGCGCCGGGCCGCGGTGGTCGCCAAGCAGGCCGCGGACCTGCACACCTCGACGGTGGACCAGCTGGCCGCCGCGCACTACCTGGCGGCGGTGGACCTCGACGCGCACGTGGCCACGGTCCGCGCGGCCTACCGGCCCCGCCGCGACGCCCTGCTGGCGGGCCTGGCAGAAGCCCTGCCGGCGGGCTCGGCCTGGAACCGTCCGGAGGGCGGCATGTTCGTCTGGGCCCGCCTCCCGGCGGGCCACGACGCGACGGCCCTGCTCAAGGCAGCCCTCGCCCACGACGTGGCCTTCGTCCCGGGAGCCCCCTTCTTCACGGGCGCCCCGGACCCGCGCACCCTTCGCCTGTCCTTCACGACGCACACCCCGGAGGAGATCACCGAGGGCCTGGCCCGCCTGGCCCGCGCGGTCCGCGCCTGAGCCCTAGGGCGAGGCGGTGGGCGCGCCGGGGCCGGTGGCCGTCGGCGTGGCGCCCGTCGGTGTCGTGCCCGTCGGCTCCGGGGCCGTCGGTGTGGCGCCGGTCGGCTCCGGGGCGGTCGGCGTGGTGCCCGTCGGCTCCGGGGCGGTCGGGACGTGGCCCGGGTACACGTGGTCGGGGGTCACGATGCTCGTGATCGCCTCGCCGAAGAGCGTGCTGGGCTCCTGGCCCTCGTGCAGGACGTCGGTGTTGAGCAGCACCACCATGGTCGCCCGGGCCTCCGGCAGGTACACGGTCAGGGTCTCGTAGCCGGGCAGCGAGCCGTTGTGGCCGATCCAGCCCTGGACGTCGAAGATGCCCAGCCCGTACCCGGCACCGGGAATGCCGTCGATCGAGGTCGTCTTCAGGCGTTCCGCCTGCGTCTCGGGCGTCAGCAGCGAGCCGGTGGCCACGGTGCGCGCCCAGCTGCGCAGGTCCATGAGGTCCGAGATCATCGCGCCCGCGGCCCAGGCCCACGACGGGTTCCAGTCGGTCGCGTTGACGATCTTCCCGGTGGTGTCGTCCGTGTAGCCCTGCGGATGCGGGTCGGGGAAGTGCGCGTCGGTCGGGAAGACCGTCCGCCGCAGCCCGGCGGGCTCCAGCACCTCCTCGCGGATGAACTCCTGGAGGGGCTTGCCGCCGGCCTTCTCCACGACGAGACCCAGCAGGATCAGGTTGGTGTTGCTGTACTGCCACTTGGCGTTCGGCTCGAACTGCACCGGGTGCTTGAAGGAGTAGTCGAGCAGCTGCTGCGGTGTGAACGGCCGGGTCGGGCCGGCCGCGAGGGCCTTGCTGAAGTCCTCGTCCAGGCTGTAGTTGAAGAGCCCGCTGCGCATGCCCGCCAGTTCGCGCAGGGTGATGCGGTCCCCGTTCGGGACCCCGTCGACGTACTTCCCGATGGTGTCGTCGAGGGCCACCTTGCCCTGGTCTACGAGTTCGAGGAGCGCGGTCACCGTGAAGGTCTTGGTCTCGCTGCCGATCCGGATGTTGAAGCCGGTCTCCATGGGCGAGCCCGTGGCCTTGTCGGCCACGCCGAAGGTCCGTACGTAGCTCCCCTTGCCGGGGGCCCACAGGCCCACGATCACGCCCGGCACCCGCGCCTCGCGCAGGACCCGCTGGACCGCGGCGTCCAGCTTCGCCGCGACGGCCGGGGTGAGCTCGGGGAACCGCGCGCCGGCGTCGTCCGAAGGCGCGGGCGGGGGCGTGGTGGCGGAGACGGACGGCTCCGGCGTGGGAGCCCCGTACGCGGGGCCCGCGAGGGCCGGGGTGACGAGCAGACCTGCCGCGGCGGCGGCCACGCAGGCCCGGCGCAGGCGTGTGCGGGTGGGACTCACGGCATGCCTCCTGTCGCACGAGGGGGACGAACGCACGTACGAGTACGCGGACCCCGTACGCGGACCAAGGCAGCAGCACCAGCGTAGGTCCGCGCCGACCGGGTCGCGAGGCGAGCCGCCCGGCAGCCTGGCGGCGGCCCGGCGACGCCCCCGGGGCGGGTGGTCGACTCGCGGCCGCCCCCTTCCCATCCCGCTGCCGGGACCCTAGCCTGACGAACCGTCAGATACGTTGCTCCTGGAGGCCCGTCATGCTGCTGCGAGGGAAGACCGTCATCGTCTCCGGGGTCGGGGCCGGGCTGGGGCATCAGGTCGCCGCCACCGTGGTCCGCGACGGCGGGAACGCCGTACTCGGGGCGCGGACGGAGGCGAATCTGGCCAAATCCGCCGCCGAGATCGACCCCGACGGCGCGCACACCGCCTACCTGCCCACCGACATCGGCGACGAGCGCCAGTGCGAGGCCCTCGCCGCGCTCGCCCGGGAGCGGTTCGGCCGGATCGACGCCGTCGTGCACGTCGCCGCCTGGGACTCGTACTTCGGCGGCCTGGAGGACGCCGACTTCGGGACCTGGCAGCAGATCATCGACGTCAACCTGCTGGGGACGCTCCGGATGACCCGGGCCTGCCTGCCCGCGCTCAAGGAGAACGGCGGCTCCGTCGTCATCATCGGGACCCAGTCCGCCGTGGCCGCGCCCAACGAGGTCCAGCAGGCCGCCTACGCCGCCTCCAAGGGCGCCCTGACGTCCGCCATGTACTCCATGGCCCGCGAGCTCGGCCCGCACCGGATCAGGGTCAACACCGTGCTCCCGGGCTGGATGTGGGGCCCGCCCGTGCAGGCCTTCGTCACCTTCACCGCCCACACCGAGAACGTCCCCGAGGCCGAGGTCCACGCCCGCCTCACCGACCGCATGGCGCTGCCCGATCTCGCCACCGACGGGGACGTCGCCGACGCCGCCGCCTTCCTCGCCTCCGACCGGGCGCGGGCGATAACCGGCCAGTCGCTGCTGGTCAACGCCGGTGAGCTGATGCGATGAGCATGCGGCCGACCTCCCCTGGCCCGTACGACCGGATCGTATGCTCGGCCCATGACCACTCCGAGTGACGCTCCGACCGAAAACGCGATGCGCCGCGCGCTCCGGCGGGCCCGCGACGGCGTCGCGCTCGACGCGACCGAGGCGGCCGTACTCCTCCAGGCGCGCGGTGAGGCCCTCGACGACCTCACCGCCTCCGCCGCACGCGTAAGGGACTCCGGACTCGCCGCCGCCGGGCGGCCCGGTGTCATCACGTACTCGACGAGCGTGTTCATCCCGCTGACCCGCCTGTGCCGCGACAAGTGCCACTACTGCACCTTCGCCACCGTCCCCGGCAAGCTCCGCCGCGCCGGCCACGGGATGTACATGTCCCCGGACGAGGTCCTCGACATCGCCCGCCGCGGCGCCGCGCTGGGCTGCAAGGAAGCGCTCATCACCCTCGGCGACAAGCCCGAGGACCGCTGGCCCGAGGCGCGCGAGTGGCTCGAGGCCGAGGGCTACGACGACACCATCTCCTACGTACGGGCCATCTCCATCCGGATCCTGGAGGAGACCGGCCTGCTCCCCCACCTGAACCCGGGTGTCATGTCCTGGGCCGACTTCCAGCGGCTCAAGCCCGTCGCCCCGTCCATGGGCATGATGCTGGAGACCACCGCCACCCGCCTGTGGTCCGAGCCGGGCGGCCCGCACCACGGCTCCCCCGACAAGGAGCCCGCGGTCCGGCTGCGCGTGCTGGAGGACGCCGGGCGGTCCTCGGTGCCCTTCACCAGCGGGCTGCTGATCGGCATCGGCGAGACGTACGAGGAGCGCGCGGAGTCCCTGTTCGCGCTGCGCCGGGTCGCCCGCGCCTACCACGGCATACAGGAGCTGATCATCCAGAACTTCCGCGCCAAGCCGGACACGGCCATGCGCGGGATGCCGGACGCCGAACTCGACGACCTCGTCGCCACGATCGCCGTCGCCCGGCACATCATGGGCCCGTCCGCCTGCCTGCAGGCGCCGCCCAACCTGGTCGACGGGGAGTACGCCCGCCTGATCGGCGCCGGGATCGACGACTGGGGCGGCGTCTCGCCGCTGACCCCCGACCACGTCAACCCCGAGCGCCCGTGGCCCCAGATCGACACGCTGGCCGAGCAGTCCGCGGAGGCCGGCTTCGCGCTGCGCGAGCGGCTCTGCGTCTACCCGGAGTTCGTGCGGCGCGGCGAGCCGTGGCTGGACCCGCGGCTGCTGCCGCACGTACGGGCGCTGGCCGACCCGGAGACGGGGCTGGCCGACGAGTCCGCCGAGGTCGTGGGCCGGCCCTGGCAGGAGCCGGACGAGGCCTTCACCTCGTCCGGGCGGACCGATCTGCACACCGCCATCGACAGCGAGGGCCGCACCGGCGACCGCCGGGAGGACTTCGACCACGTCTACGGCGACTGGGAGGCGCTGCGCGAGGCGGCCGCGCCCGGGATGGTGCCCGAGCGCATCGACACCGACGTGCGGGCCGCGCTCGCGCAGGCCGCCGACGATCCGACCGGGCTCACCGACGCCCAGGCCCTGGCCCTGCTGCACGCCGACGGGACGGCCCTGGACGCCCTCTGCCGGATCGCCGACGACCTGCGCAAGTCGGTGGTCGGGGACGAGGTCACCTACGTCGTCACGCGCAACATCAACTTCACCAACGTCTGTTACACCGGCTGCCGCTTCTGCGCCTTCGCGCAGCGCCGCACGGACGCCGACGCGTACACGCTGTCCCTGGACCAGGTCGCCGACCGGGCCGCCCAGGCCTGGGACGTGGGCGCGGTCGAGGTGTGCATGCAGGGCGGCATCCACCCGGACCTGCCCGGGACGGCGTACTTCGACATCGCGCGCGCGGTGAAGCAGCGCGTCCCGGGGATGCACGTGCACGCCTTCTCGCCGATGGAGGTCGTCAACGGGGCCACGCGGACGGGGATGTCCGTACGGGACTGGCTGACGGCCGCGAAGGAGGCCGGTCTGGACTCCGTACCGGGCACGGCGGCGGAGATCCTCGACGACGAGGTGCGGTGGGTCCTGACCAAGGGCAAGCTGCCGGCGGCGGACTGGATCGAGGTCATCTCCACGGCGCACGAGCTCGGCATCCGGTCCTCGTCCACGATGATGTACGGGCACGTGGACCAGCCGCGGCACTGGCTCGGGCACTTCCGCACGCTGGCCCGGATCCAGCAGAGCGCCCTGTCCAAGGGGGTGGAGGGCTTCACGGAGTTCGTGACGCTGCCGTTCATCCACACCAACGCGCCCGTGTACTTGGCGGGCATCGCCCGGCCCGGGCCCACCGTCCGCGACAACCGGGCGGTGACGGCGATGGCGCGGCTGCTGCTGCACCCGTACATCCCCAACATCCAGACCAGCTGGGTGAAGCTGGGCGCGGAGGGCGCGGCCGAAATGCTGCGGTCCGGGGCCAACGACCTGGGCGGGACGCTGATGGAGGAGACGATCTCGCGGATGGCGGGGTCGAGTTACGGCTCGTACAAGTCGGTGCGGGACCTGATCGCCGTCGCCGAGGCGGCGGGGCGGCCCGCGAAGGCCCGTACGACGCTGTACGGGGAGGTGCCGGCGGAGCGCCAGGACGCGGCCCGCGCCTCGGACGGGCACCTGCCGGAGCTGCTGCCGGTGCTGGACTAGCGGCGGCGGCGGGCGGGTAGCGCGGCGAACCACGAGGGGCCCGGCCGGGGCGTGGCGCGTCCGGCCGGGCGCCCGCACCCGCGGGTGCGTCGGGTCGGGGGGCCGCGAACAGGGAAGCGGTGACAGCGGAGGCGACGACGGTCGCGGCGGCCGCGGGGAACTGCGGATGAACGAGGCATGGCTGGAACCAGCCGGGCCGAAGGCGAGTGGCAAAACCTGCCATCAGCCGGGGCGGCGGCCGAAAGTATTCGGTTTCCGGCCGTTCTGCGCATGCTTACGGACCGCTTGACGGGCTGCTTCCGGATTCGACCGAAGCTGTCCACTACAGTGCGCGCCAGTGCTGCCGTGGCGGCGGCCGCAGGCACGGCCAGGGGGACGGTGAGGACGATGGACGCGACAACGGGCACGAGCACGCCGATCATTCAGGGCACACCCCCCACCCCACCACCCCCAACCACCCCCGGCCACACCCCAACCCCCGCCCACGCCCCGGGCGCACCCTCGCCGGACGGCCACGACACCCCCGACCTGCCGGGCGGCCCCGGGCCGGGCGGCAGACACGGCATGCAGCACGCCCACGGCCCGGCGGAGCCGGCGCACGCGCCGGGCGCGCCGACGGGACCGAACGCCGTCGGCCCTGCGCCCGCGACGGACGGCCGGGGCGCGGCGTACGCCCCCGGCGCAGCCTCAACGGACGGGCGCGGCACCCCCGGCCTGCACGGCGGCCCCGGGGCCGCCGGCGGGCACGGCGTGACACACGCCCACGGCCCGGCGGAGCCGGCGTACGCGCCGGGCGCGCCGACGGGGCCGGACGCCGTCGGCCCGGCGCGCTCGACGGACGGACGGGGTGCGGCGTACGCGCACGGCGCGGCCTCGACGGACGGCCGGGGTGTGGCGTACGCGCACGGCGCGGCCGCGACGGACGGGCGGGGTGCGGCTGACGGGCGTGGCCGCGGCGGTCGGCGGGGCGGGGCCGTTGCCACCGGGCTCTGGGGGCGGTTTGAGCAGCAGGACTTTCGGAGTCGGGTCCGCGGGACGCTCCTCGGGTCCGCCATCGGCGACGCCTTCGGCGCGGCCGTCGGCCCGCTCAGCCTCGACGCCATCCGCGCAGCGCACGGCCCCGACGGCCTGACCACGCCCACCGCCGCCCCCGTCACCGCCGCCACCCAGCTCACCCTCTTCACGGTGGACGGCCTCATACGGGCCCACGTACGCCGGGACACCGGCACCTGGCACCCGCCCACCGACGTGCACCGCGCCTACCTCCGCTGGGCCGCCACCCAGCACGACTGGGGCCCCGACGAGCGCCGCAAGGACAACGGCTGGCTCGCCGCGCAGGAGTGGCTCTACGCCCGCCGCGGCCCCGACCGCGCCTGCCTGACCGGCTTCGCCGACGACACCCTCGGCACCCCCGCCCAGCCGAAGAACCCCACCGCCCGCGACGCGGCCGCCGCCACCCGCTCCGCCCCCTTCGGCCTGCTCGTCGGCTGGGAGCCGGCCCTGGTCCTCCAACTGGCCGTCGAATGCGCCACGCAGAGCCACGGCCACCCCGCCGCCTACCTCTCGGCCGGCGCCTTCGCCCTCGTCGTCCACGGCCTGACCCGCGGCGAGTCCCTGGACTCGGCCGTCCAGCGCGCCCTCGGCCAGCTCGGCACCCGCCCGGGACACCAGCCCGTCACCGACGCCCTCCAGCGCGCCCTGGCCGCCGTCACCCAGGGCGCGCCCGGCCCCGCGACCGTCGAAGCCCTCGCCGCCACCGGGGACGCCGAAGCCGCCCTCGCCGTCGCCGTCTACTGCGCCCTGGTCGCCGAGGACGTCCCGCACGGCCTGCGCCTCGCCGTCAACCACGGCGGCGACTCCGGCGCCGCCGGAGCCCTGTGCGGAGCCCTTCTCGGCGCGCTGCACGGCGAGACCGCCCTCCCGGCCGCCTGGCTCGCCGAACTCGAAGGCCGCGCCACGCTCCTGGAGCTCGCCGACGACTTCGCCCTGGAGATGACCCAGGGCCCGTCCCTGCACGGCCCCACCACCGCCTCCCCGGGCTGGCTGGCCCGCTACCCGCGCGGCTGACCCGGCGGCCGCGAGACGACACCGATCTGACGCCCCCTCAACATTCGGGCCCCCAGCCCGTACCGTGGCGGGTCCCACGTCTCGGAGGTGTCAGAAGCCATGCGGATCGCCACGACCATCTTCCTCACCGACCGCACCGTCTCGCCCGTCCGCCTCGCGCGCAGTCTGGAGGAGCGGGGCTTCGCCGGGCTCTACCTGCCGGAGCACACCCACATCCCGGTCGTCCGCGAGACCGCCGCCCCCATGGGCGGCGACCTGCCCGAGATGTACGGGCGCACGCTCGACCCGTTCGTGGCCCTCGGACAGGCCGCCGCCGTGACCGAGCGGCTCCACCTCGGCACCGGCATCACGCTCGTGGCGCAGCACGACCCGATCGACCTCGCCAAGCAGATCGCCACCCTCGACCACCTCTCCGGCGGCCGCTTCACGCTCGGCATCGGCTACGGCTGGAACGTCGAGGAGGCCGCCGACCACGGCGTCGAGTGGCGCACCCGCCGCGAACTGGTCCGCGACCGGATGGCCCTGATGCGCGCCCTGTGGGCCCCGGAACCCACCGCGTACGTCGGGGAGTTCTCCTCCGTCCAGGCCAGCTCCGCGCACCCCAAGCCGGTCCAGGCCCCGCGTGAACTCGGCCCCGGCGTCCCCCTGTACGGGCCCCGCACCCTGATCGGCGGCCAGGCCGGGCCGAAGCTCTTCACCGCCATCGCCGACCACTCCGACGGCTGGCTGCCGATCGGCGGCGGCGGCCTCACCGAGTCCCTGCCGGTGCTGCGCCGCTTCTGGGAGACCGCCGGCCGCGACCCGAAGTCCCTCCAGGTGGTCCCGTACGCCGTCCAGCCCACCCCCGGCAAGATGGGCCACTACGCCGACCTCGGCATCGAGGAGGTCGTCCTCCAGCTCCCCTCGGCCCCGGAGCCGGAGGTCCTGCGCACCCTGGACGAGTTCGCCCGCTACCTCTGACCCCGGGACGGGCCCGCGCGGCACTCATGTACATCTGGTACATTGATGCCATGAGTGAGCCTGTGATCGAGTCCATGGCGGAGGTCCGCAGCCACCTCGCGGATGCCATAGACCGTGCACGTCGCGAGGGAGTACCCACGATCATCACGCGCCGCGGCAAGCAGGAGGCCGTCGTGATCGACATCGAGGAATACCAGCAACTGCGCCGCCTCGCCGACCAGGCCGAGGACGCATGGCTGAACAAGCTGGCCGACGAAGCCGAGTCCGAGGGCCTCGAGGGATCCGTATCCCTCGAGGAAATGGCCGCTGTCCTGCGCGACCAGCAGGCATGACGGATGGGTTACGTCACCCGGTTCACCTCACACGCACAGCGCGACTTGCTCAAAGTCCCCCGCCCCGACGCGCTGCGGATCCTGTACCGGCTCGCAGAACTACAGAAAGCCCTTACGGCGGGGGACACAACAGCGTTCGACATCAAGGCCCTCCAGGGCCACGCAGCACGCTGGCGCCTCCGCGTCGGCGACTACCGCGTGGTCTACACCGTCGAGGACAACCGGCTCATCATCTGGGCACTGGCAGCGGGGCACCGGCGCGAGGTGTATCGCGACCGCTGAGGCCGCCCGCACGGAGCTCCGCCCACACGGTCTTGCCGATCAGCCGGTCCATGACCCCCCAGTGGGCGGCGACGGCATCGACGATGCGCAGCCCGTAGCCGGATTCGGCCTGGTAGGCGTGGGGCAGCGGGACGGGCCGCCGGTCGCGGCGGGGGTCCGACACCTCGATCCGGAGCACCCCCTCCAGCAACACCATCCGCAGCTCGAAGTCCCGCCCGGGCACCCGCCCGTGGACGACGGCGTTGGCGGCGAGCTCGGCGACGACGAGCCCGGCGTCGGCGGACAGCGCGGTGGATTCGGGGATGCCCCACGCGTGCAGTTCCACGAGGGCGAGCTGGCGGGCGAGACGGGCCCCGCGACGGGTGGAGCTGAAACGCTGAGTGAACACGCGTACGAGCGTCCCGGCGGGGACGAGGGGTGCGGTCATGCCAGCAACATCCCGTGCGGCCAGGGCTGTTCCCAGCACGGCAACCGCTACTTTTCAACTGTACGAGTCGAGTATCTGGACAGTAGCGGTCACCGTCCGTGAGCCTGAGTGCCGGGAGGTGACCGTGACGACACATGCGCACGCCGAGGAGACCGGTGACGGCGAGGTCGAGCCGGACAACGACCTGCGGAACTTCGGCGAGGTGGTCAAGGCCTCCCGCAAACGGGCCGGCCTGACCCAGGAGCAACTGGGTACGAGGATCCGCTACTCGGTCCAGTACGTCGGCTCGGTAGAACAGGGCCGACGCCACCCGTCGACGAAGTTCGTGGACCGGGTGGAGGAGGCCCTGAACGCCTTCGGCGTCATCCAGATCGCGGCGGCCCAGCTGACGCGACGGCGGGGCCTGGCGAGGTGGTTTAGGCGGTGGGCGGAGCTGGAGGCGGTAGCGATCGCCCTCCATACGTACGAATGCAGGTCGGTACCGGGGCTGTTACAGACGGAGGCCTACGCACGGGCCCAGATCCGGGACGTCCCGCCATTGGTAACGGCGGAACAGGCCGAGGCGCGCGTCACCTCCCGGCTGGCCCGTCAGGCGGTGCTGCTGAAGACGCCGTACGTCGCTTTCAGCTTCATCATCGAACAAGCTGTGATCGAGCGGCAGACGGGCGGGCCGGAGGTGACGCGCGAGCTGATCGACCACCTGCTGGAAGTGGGGAAGCTGCCCAATGTGGATCTCCAGATCATGCCGAGGATCAGCCCGGAACACGCGGGCACCGATGGCCCCTTCCGGCTCCTCGAAACCCAGGAGCACGACTGGTGGGGGTACACCGAAGGCCCGCAGATGGGCCAGGTCATCTCTGACCCGAAAGCCGTCAGCAATCTCCATCAGCAGTATGCAAAACTTCGCATCCAGGCCCTCAATCCTGCGGACAGCGCGGGCCTGTTGATGCGAATGCGAGGTTCCCTGTGAACAGCTCCCGGCTCCGGTGGTTCAAGAGCAGCTACAGCAGCAGCCAGGGCGACGACTGCGTCGAGGTCGCCCTCTCCTGGCACAAGTCCACGTACAGCAGCGGTGACGGAGACAACTGCGTTGAGGTCGCAGCCTGTACGGAAGCCGTCCACGTCCGGGACTCCAAGGTGACGGCCGGTCCCGAGCTGGCCGTCGACCCCGCCGCCTGGGGCGTCTTCCTGGGCGGGGTCACCGCCGGCCGCTGAGCCGCTGCTACGCCTGCGCCTCGTACGGGAACCGGGCGAGCGGGGTCTCGCGCGCGAAGAAGGTCTTGGCGCGGGTCATCGCCCGCTCGTCGTTCCGCACCTGGCCGGGCCGGGAGCCGTTGCCGAGGAGTACGCCGCCGAAGTGCATCCGCATGTAGGCGGCCGAGTGGTTGAGGCTGGTGATCAGCCCGTCGGCGACCTCCTCCTCTTCGTGCGCCAGGGCAGTGACCCCCCACAGCGTCCGGCCCGCCATCCGCTTCTTGAAGTCCATGCCGGGCACCCCGAGCCAGCCCGACCAGTAGTCGAGGTAGCGCTTGGTGTGCGCGGAGAGGGAGTACCAGTACAGGGGCGAGGCGATGACGATGTCGGTGGCCTCCAGCGTGGCCCGCCGCAGCTCCTCCTCGGCCTCCCCGACCGGCCAGGACCCGCTCTCGTGCCGGCCGTCCTGGAAGTCCGGCAGCGAGAGCTTCATCAGGTCCACCCAGCGCTGCGGGGTGCCGGCGGGCAGTTGCTCGGCGGCGGCGCGGGCCAGGATCTCGGTGTTGCCGTCGGGGCGGGAACTGCCGAGGACGAAGAGGAACGAGCGGTCCGTGGCGTTGGCTGCGTCGGTGGTCATGCTGCCTGCAACTGCCGTGCCCGGCGGCACATTCCCGCCCTCCCCGCCGCCGCGCGGTCACCCGCGGGTTCCGTACGCTGCACCGCATGATCGATTCACGGACACACATCCGCGTCGCCCGCCCCTCCCTCGACCTGGCCGCGGCCGAGCGGTTCTACGTCGACGGGCTCGGACTCGAAGTGCAGTGGCGCAGCGCCGGGAGCGTGCCCGGTGAGCACGACCTGCTCATGGTCGGGCCCGCCGGGGGCGGTTGGCACTTCGAGCTGACGCACGACGCCGGGAATCCCGTCGCGCCCTCCCCCACCGTCGACGACCTCTTCGTCGTCTACCTGGGCGAGGCCCCCGACGAGGCCCTGGTCCAGCGGCTCGTCGCGCACGGCGGGACCCGGGTCGCCGCGCACAACCCGTACTGGGACGAGTGGGGTGTCACCGTCGCCGACCCCGACGGCTACCGCCTCGTGCTCTGCTCCCGCACCTGGGGCTGAGCCGTCGGGGGTGCTCCCGGGAGCCCTCAGCCGACCTTCGGGGCGCTGGGGAGGCCGCCGGACAGGGCGCTGCCCGCGCCCGACAGGGAGGAGTCGGTGGCCTTGGTGGCGGATCCGGCCGCCGCGGCGGTCACGCCGAGCGCGGTCTTGGTGTCCTGGACGGTCTGGCCGGGGTGGTCGACGATGTCGATCACGCGGTCGGCGACCGGCGGCGCCTTGGCCGGCTCGTCGGCGTGGGCGACGGGGGTGAGTGCGAGGGCGGCCCCGCCGGAGAGGACCAGGGCGGAAAGGGTGCGCTTCATGGCATTCATGCCGTGCCCAACGACCCCGCCACGCCCCGGGTCACCCCCCTCGCCCCGGCCGTTCCGCGCATCGGATGACCGCGGCGCCGCCCGGCCGGGCCGCCGGGTGCCGGCGGCACGCACCGCGGCCCCGGATCGGGGGGATCGATCCGGGGCCGCGGCGCTGACTCGCCAGGTGGCTCGGGGTGGGGGTGGGGTCAGTCCTCGACCACCAGGGCGGGGGTGGACTTGGTCAGGACCTCGCCGCGGAAGAAGGCGGGGCTGCGGCGCTCGGTGATGAACATGATCACCAGGCCGAGGGCGAGCAGGCCGACGCCGATGACGAAGACGTTGCCGATGCCGACGCCCGGGAGGGTGGAGCCGGAGCCGTAGGCCGGGTCGTAGGCGTCGTACAGGGTCTTGAAGAAGACCGCGGCCAGCAGCAGGCCGCCGAGGACCGGGAAGACGCCCTTGAAGAACAGGTCGCGGGCGGAGCGGCGCAGGTCGCCGCGGAAGTACCAGACGCAGGCGAAGGCCGTCAGCGAGTAGTAGAAGCAGATCATCAGGCCGAGCGCGAAGATCGTGTCGGTCAGGACGTTCTCGCTGACCAGCGTCATCACGGTGTAGAAGGCGCCGGTGGCGACACCCGCGACGACCGTGGCGCGGCCGGGGGTCTTGAAGCGCTCGTGGACCTTGGCGTACGCGGGCGGCAGGGCCTCGTAGGTCGACATGGCGAGCACCGTGCGGGCCACCGGGATGAAGGTGGTCTGCAGGGAGGCGGCGGCCGAGGCCAGGACCGCGACGAAGAGCAGGATGCCGAGCGCGGGGCCCATCACCGGGCCGGCGAGGGCGGCGAAGACGTTGCCGGAGGTCTCCTCGTTGCCGAGGCCCAGGCCCTCGCCGCCGGCGCCGACGGCCATCTGGGCGGCGACGCCGGTGGCCAGGTAGGAGCCGACGAGGACGACCATGGCGATGAGGGAGGCGCGGCCCGGGGTCTTCGTGGAGCCGGTGGTCTCCTCGTTGGTGGCCAGGCAGGCGTCCCAGCCCCAGTACATGAAGATCGAGAGCGAGAGTCCGGCGGTGAAGGCCGCCATGGACTCGACCGCGAAGGGGTTCATCCAGGACCAGGAGAAGTCCAGGCCGGTGTCGAAGGTGCCGGCGGAGGCCTTCTGGAAGGCCATCGCGACGAACACGGCGAGGACGACGAGCTGGAGGCCGACCAGGGCGTACTGGACGCCCTTGGTGGCCGTCATGCCGCGGTAGCTGATGGCGGTCGCGACGGCGATCAGGGTGAGGCAGGTGGCGATGTGGACGAGCTTGTTCTCGTCCAGGGCGGCGATCGACGGGTTGTTCGTGATCTCGCCGGCCAGCAGCCAGAAGTAGGAGGTGGCGACGCCGGCCAGGTTGGAGAGCACGATGATCGTGGCGATCACCAGGCCCCAGCCGCACATCCAGCCGATCCGCGGGCCGAAGGCCTTGACGGTCCAGGTGAAGGAGGTGCCGCAGTCCGGCATGGCCTTGTTGAGCTCGCGGTAGGCGAAGGCCACCAGGAGCATCGGCAGGAATCCGGCGAGGAAGATCGCCGGCATCTGCACTCCGACCTCACCGGCGGTGGAGCCGAGGGTCGAGGTCAGACAGTAGACAGGGGCGACGGTCGAGATGCCGATGACGGCGCTTCCCACCAGGCCGACGGACCCCTTTCCGAGGCCCTTGCCGCGAACATCGCCCTCGGCGACGCCGCTTACCGTGTCTCCGGCCTGAGGCCGAACGTCCAGCTGAGTCATGAGTCAGGACGTTAGATGCTGCGCATTCCACATATGGAGGACGTAAGTCCGGACCTAAAGCCCCCGGATTGCCTTTGAATCCAGAGATCTCCACCCTTCACGAGTACGCAATACAAGGTTCACGAACGAATCCAGCCACGGTTCAGCAGGCATTCGGGAGACTCTTTCGCCATACGGAAACCGCAGCCATGTCCGTTTTGGGCGTTTTCAAAGTTTCCTTCGTGACTTTGTGGTGACCACCGGTAACCCGCTTCTGGACGAGGCCTGTCCTACAGCGCACGCGTCGCCGCCGTCCGCGACGCCGTCCTCGCCGACCTGCCCGACGACTGGCCCGCCTTCGAGGCCGTCGTGCGCACCGCGCTCGCCGACCCGGGCTTCGACGGCTGGATGACCCTGCCCGTCGACGAGGCCGTCGCCGTGCGGGGACTGGCGGTGTTCGAGCCCGGCCTCGCGCTGCTGCACGACCTCACCCCCCGGCTGACCGCCGAATCCGCCGTACGGCCCTTCCTGCGCGCCGACCCGCGCCCGGCGGTGCCGGTGCTCGACGCCCTGTACCGCGACGAGTCGGAGTACGTGCGCCGGTCCGTCTCCAACCACCTCAACGACATCAGCCGGGACCACCCCGGGCTCGCCGTGGAGACCGCGGCCCGCTGGCTGGGCGGGGGCGCGGTCCCGCCCACGACGGATCGCGTCGTCCGGCACGGACTGCGCACCCTGATCAAGGCCGGCCGGCCCGAGGCGCTGACCCTGCTCGGGCACTCCCCCGACGCCCCGGTCACGGTGACCGGGCCGGTGGTCCGCACGCCGCGGATCGCCGTGGGCGACCACCTCGTCTTCGACTACGCCCTGACCAACACCGGCGGCGAGCCGGCCGAGCTGGTGGTGGACTACGTCGTCCACCACACGAAGGCGAACGGCAGCCGCACCCCGAAGGTCTTCAAACTCACCACCCGCGCCCTGGCCCCCGGCGAAACCCTCACCGGCACCAAGCGCCACTCCTTCAAGCCCATCACCACCCGCCGCTACCACTCCGGCGAGCACCTGGTGCAGCTACAGGTCAACGGCCGGATCCGGGGCGAGGCCGCGTTCTCGCTGGACGCGCCCTGAACCGGCCCGCCCGCTAGGCTGGCTCTTTCGGATCTGGCCTAGGTGGTCCAGACGATCGACTGGATCTCGCTGTAGGCGTGGAGCGCGTACGAGCCGACGTCGCGCCCCACCCCCGACCGCTTGAAGCCGCCGAACGGCGCCTCCATGTTCCGGCCGATCGTGTTCACGCCCACCCCGCCCGAGCGGAGCCGCCGGGCCACCCGGAAGGCGCGGGCCGCGTCCCCCGACCAGACGTAGCTGATCAGCCCGAAGTCGGAGTCGTTGGCCAGCGCCACCGCCTCCTCCTCCGTGTCGAAGGGGACGACCACGACGACCGGGCCGAAGATCTCCTCGCGGACCACCCGCATGTCGTTGGTGCAGTCCACGAGCAGCGTCGGGGCCACGTAGAAGCCCTTGCCGTCCGGGCGCACCGACGGCCGCTCGCCGCCGACCGCGATCCGGGCGCCCTCCTTGCGGCCCAGCTCGACGTACGACTCCACCCGGTCGCGGTGGGCCGCCGAGATGACCGGGCCGACCACCGTGCCCTGCGCCGCCGGTTCGCCGACCTTCATGAAGGCCAGGTATCCGGTCAGCTTCTCCACCAGCGCGTCGTGAACGGACCGGTGCACGATCACCCGGGTCGGGGCGGTGCAGATCTGGCCGGAGTAGAAGGAGAAGGTGGTGCCGATGCCCATCATCGCGGCGTCCAGGTCGGCGTCCTCGAAGACGACCGCGGCCCCCTTGCCGCCCAGCTCCATCAGCTGCCGCTTCATGGACCGCCCGCACACCTCGGCGATGCGCTGCCCGACCGCCGTGGAGCCGGTGAAGGACACCATGTCCACGTCCGGGGAGTCCACGGCCGCCTCGCCGACCGCCACCGACCGGCCGTTGACGACGTTCACCACCCCTGCCGGAACCCCCGCCTCAGCGAGTGCCTCGGCCATCTTGAACACCGACAGCGGGTCCTGCGGGGCCGGTTTGACCACCACCGTGTTGCCCATGGCCAGCGCCGGGGCGACCTTGCCCGCCGGGTTCGCCCACGGGTTGTTGTAGGAGGTGATGCAGGTGACCACCCCGACCGGCTGGCGCACCTCCAGCGCGCCGAGAATGCCCGCCTTCCCCATCGGGCCGGCCTCCGTCACCTGCGGCGGAAGGCCCTTCTCCACGGGTTCGAGGGCTCCGCGCGCGTACCGCCGGAACCGGGCCACGCCCACCCCGACCTGCATGCCCCGGGCGATGCCCGTCGGCGCACCGGTCTCGGCCTGGGCGAGCGCGGTCCACGGCTCGTACTCGCGCTGGATGATGTCGGCGGCCCGGTCCAGGATCGCGGCCCGCTCCTCCGGCCGCGTACGGGACCACGCGCCGAAGGCCTCGGCCGCGGCGCGCGCCGCCTGCGCGACCTGCGCCGGCGAGGCCTCGGGCGCGAGCCCGACGACCGACTCGTCCGCCGGGTTGACCACCTCGTAGTGGCCGCCCTCCGGCTCCACCCACTCGCCGCCGATGAAGAGCCTGCCGGCCTCGTGCCTCTGCGCTGCGCTCACCGCGTGCTCACCGTCCTCGTGTCCCTGCCCGACCGGAGCACGATGCCCGGGATCGCGCCCGTCACTTCGTCGTCGCGGATGGTCTCCACGCCGTTGACCCGTACCGAGACGATCCCGACGGCCCGCGCGTCCAGCCGCGGGCTGTCCCCGGGCAGGTCGTGGACCAGGGTCGCCGGGCCGGCGTCGATGCGCTCCGGGTCGAAGAGCACGAGGTCCGCGTGGTAGCCCTCGGCGATCCGGCCGCGTTCGCGCAGCCCGAACAGCCGGGCCGGGTCGTCGGTGAGCATCCGTACCGCCTGCTCCAGCGGGACCAGCTTGCGGCCGCGCAGGCAGTCGCCGAGGAAGCGGGTCGTGTACGGGGCCCCGCACATGCGGTCCAGGTGCGCGCCGGCGTCGGAGCCGCCCAGCATGACGTCCTCGTGCTGCCAGGTCTCGGCGCGCAGGGCCCAGCTCGCCGGGTCGTTGTCGGTGGGCATCGGCCACAGCACCGTGCGCAGGTCGTCGTTGGCGCAGATCTCCACCAGGCACTGGAAGGCGTCCTGGCCGCGCTCGGCGGCGATGTCGCCCACGACCCGCCCCGAGAGGCCCTCGTTCTCCTTGCTGTACGTGTCGCCGATGACGTACCGGCCGAAGTTGGCCAGCCGCCGGAAGACGCCGGCCTCCTTGGAGCCGGCCCGCTCCAGCATCACGGCGCGCACGGCCGGGTCGCGGAGCTTCTCGATCCGCTCGGGGACGGGCAGGCCGAGGACCTCCCCCCAGCCGGGGATGAGGTTGAGCGCGCAGAAGGTGCCGAGCGACATGTTCATGGGGGTGAGGATCGGCATGGTCAGGGCGACGATCCGGCCGCCGGATTCGCGGGCGCGCGCGCTGGGGATCAGCTGGCGCGGGACCCGCTCCGGGACGGAGGCGTCGATGGTGAGGACGTTCCAGTTCAGGGGCCGGCCGGCGGCCGCGCTCATCTCGACGAAGAGGTCGATCTCCGCGTCGGAGAACTGGTCGAGGCAGCCGGCGACGATGGCTTCGAGCTGCGTGCCCTCGTGTTCGGCGACCGCCTTGGACAGGGCGAGGAGTTCGGCGGGCTTGGCGTGCCGGGAGGCGACGGGGGCGCCCGAGCCGTCGGAGTGGGTGGAGGACTGGGTGGTGGACAGGCCCCAGGCACCGGAGTTCATGGCGTCGTGGAAGAGGTCGAGCATCTCCTGCATCTGCTCGGGGGTGGGCTGTCCGCCGACGGCGTCCTCGCCCATCACGTGGCGGCGCAGGGCGCAGTGGCCGACCATGAACCCGGCGTTGACGGCGATCCGGCCCTCGAGGGCGTCGAGGTACTCGCCGAAGCTCGACCAGGTCCAGTCGACGCCCTCCTCCAGGGCCTTGAGGGCCATGCCCTCGACCTTGCTCATCATGCGGCGCGTGTAGTCGGCGTCTTCGGGGCGGGCCGGGTTGAGCGGGGCCAGGGTGAAGCCGCAGTTGCCGCCGGCGACGGTGGTGACGCCGTGGTTCATGGAGGGGGTGGCGTACGGGTCCCAGAAGAGCTGGGCGTCGTAGTGCGTGTGGGGGTCGACGAAGCCGGGGGCCAGGACCAGGCCGGTGGCGTCCTCGGTGGTCCGAGCCTCTTCCGCAGACGCGCCCGGTCTGGTGATGGCGACGATGCGGCCGTCGCGTATGCCGACGTCTGCGACGCGGGCGGGGGCGCCGGTGCCGTCCACGACGGTGGCGCCCTTGATCAGGTGGTCGAGCATGACGTCCTCTCTCAGGTTCGGCCGCGGATTCCTTGCCAGGGGCTCTGCGGGGGTTCCCGGGGGCGGGGCCCTTGACCGTGCGCCGGCGAGCGGGGTCCCTCCGGGGCGACTCCTCGTCGTCGCGCACGAAGGCCGGGCTTCGAAACCCGGGCCGCGGTTGCGCGCTCCTCCTGCGGGGACGCCCCTGCGCGCCCCCGCTCCCCCCGACGGGTCGAAGCCCCGCCCCGGGGGCCCTGGGTGCGAGCGCCGGGGTGGGGACACGGTGGAGTGCCCCCGCAGGAGGAGCGCGCAACCACCGCCCCGCCTTCGCAGCCCGGCCTTCGTGCGCGACGACGAGGAGGTGCTCCGCCGGGGCACCGCCCCACCCCGCCGACCCCGCCCCCGGGAGCCCTGGGTGCGAGCGCCGGGGTGGGGACACGGTGGAGTGCCCCCGCAGGAGGAGCGCGCAACCACCGCCCCGCCTTCGCAGCCCGGCCTTCGTGCGCGACGACGAGGAGGTGCTCCGCCGGGGCACCGCCCCACCCCGCCGACCCCGCCCCCGGGAGCCCTGGGTGCGAGCGCCGGGGGTGGGGACACGGTGGAGTGCCCCCGCAGGAGGAGCGCGCAACCACCGCCCGCCTATCGAAGCCGGCCCGAAGTGCGCGACGACGAGGAGGTGCTCCGCCGGGGCACCGCCCCACCCCGCCGACGGGGCTGGACCATCCAGCCCCTCCGGCGTTTGAGGAGCGGGGGTTCGGGGGCGGAGCCCCCGCAGCGGTGCCGCGCCCGGGCGGTGGGGCTGGGCCCCGGCCGGAGGCCGCCCGGCCGGGGCCGGTACAGGGGCGGCGGTCCGGGAAGACGCCGCCCCTGTACCGGAGCAGGTCCGGGGCCGCCCCGGAGCCTGCTCTGCTCGGTGGCCCCGTCAGGCCCCGGCCTCACGGAAGCGCGTGGTGCGGTGGACCGGGTCCGTGTCGATCTCCGGGATCACGTGCTCGCCGATCAGCTTGATCGTGGTCATCGTGTCCTCGTAGGACACCCCGGTCGGCAGCCCGAAGGACAGCTGGTCCGCGCCGGCCTGCTCCCAGCGCTTGCACTGCTGGAGCACCTCGGACGGGTCGCCGCAGATCATCAGCTCCTCGGCGATCAGCAGCTCGATGATCTCCGCGTTGTACTCCGGCAGCAGCTCGGGCCACTGCGGGATGGCCTCGGGCCGCGGGAAGGTGTCGTGGTAGCGGAAGACCAGCGACTGGAAGCGGTTCATGTTGGCGTTGACCGCGATCTCGACGGCCTTGTCGTGGGTCTCGGCGCAGATCGCCGTCGAGGTGACCATGACGTTGTCGTTGACGAAGGCCCCGATCGCCTTGGCCTCCCGGATGGCCGTCTTGTACTGGTCGAGCACCCACTCCATGTCGGAGACCTTCTGGACGCTGAACCCGAGGACGCCGAGGCCCTTCTTCGCCGCCATCGCGTACGAGGAGGGGGAGCCGGCGGCGTACCACATGGCCGGGTGCGCCTTGCCGTACGGCTTGGGGAAGACCTTGCGCGGCGGCAGCGACCAGTGCTTGCCCTGGAACCCCTCGTATTCCTCCTGGAGGAACATCTTGGGGAACTCCGCGATGGTCTCCTCCCATATCTCCTTCGTGCCGTTCATGTCCTCGATGCCGGGCAGGAAGCCGAGGATCTCGTGGCTGCCCGCGCCGCGGCCGGTGCCGAACTCGAAGCGGCCCTTGGAGAGGTGGTCGAGCATGGCGACCTTCTCGGCCACCTTCACCGGGTGGTTCACCGGGGCCAGCGGGTTGAAGATGCCGGAGCCGAGGTGGATCCGCTCGGTGGCGTGCGCGAGGTAGCCGAGGAAGACCTCGTTCGCCGACAGGTGCGAGTACTCCTCCAGGAAGTGGTGCTCGGAGGCCCAGGCGTACTTGAAGCCCGACTTGTCGGCCTGGATGACGTACTCGGTCTCCTCGATCAGCGCCTTGTGCTCTGCCTCGGGGTCGACCTTGGACCGTGACTCGGCCACGTATCCCTGCACGAAGAGCCCGAATTCCAAGGGGGTTCACCGTCCTTTGATTTCTGACGTTGCGTCAGATTCGATGTCTCGACTGTTCCACCGCCGGGGCCGGAGCGTCAATACCTGACGCTCCATCAGATATGACTAGGGGATGCTCACGCCCGCCATCCAGCCACCGTCGATCACGAACGGCTGGCCGGTGATGTACGAGGAGTCCTCGCTGGTCAGGAAGAGGGCCAGCTTCGCGATCTCCTCCGGCTGCCCGACCCGCCCCATCGGCACGACCCGCTTGTACAGCTGCGCCATCGCCTCGCGCGCCTCGTCCGTCAGCCCCGCCGGATCCAGCAGGCCGGGGTTGGCCATCGGGGTGTCCACGGCTCCCGGGCACATCGCGTTGACCCGGATCCCCTTGCCCGCCAGCTCCAGCGCGGCCACCCGGGTCAGGCCGAGGATGGCCGCCTTGGTCGCGGCGTAGGTGCCGACGTACGCCATGCCCGTCAGGCCGGTGTACGAGGAGGTGTTGACGATCGTGCCGCCGCCCGCCGCCTCGATCTCGGGGGCGACCGTCTTGATGCCGAGGAAGGCGCCCACCTGGTTGACCTGGACCACCTGCCGGAACTCCTCCAGCGGGGTCGCGGTCAGCTCGTTGAAGCGCAGGATGCCCGCGTTGTTGACCAGGCCGTCGACCGGGCCGAAGGCCTCCTTCGCGGCGGCCAGCGCACCCGCCCAGTCCTCCTCGCGGCTCACGTCGAGGCGTACGTAGCGGGCCCGGTCCTCGCCGATCTCCTTGGCCACGGCGGCGCCCTGCTCGTCCAGCACGTCGCCGAGGAGCACCTTCGCGCCCTCGGCGGCGAAGAGGCGGGCCTCCTGCTCGCCCTGCCCGCGCGCGGCGCCGGTGATGATGACGACGCGTCCGTCCAGCTTTCCCATGCCGTACTCCCAGTCGCTCGTCGCCGGTGGCCGGCCACCGGCCACCGGCCGCTAGTCGTTGAGGAGGGGCCCCACCTCGGCCCCGAAAGCGGTGATCTGGTCCACGAGCTCGGCGCGGTCGCGGTTGCGGAAGCGGACCTGGATCTGGTCCACGCCGAGCGCCTTGTACTCCCGCAGGGACTCGGCGAGGGCCTCGGCCTTGCCGGTGAGGGCCCGGCGGCCGGTGTCCCAGCCGGGCTCGCCGACGTACAGCGCCTCGGTGATCGCGCCGAACTCGACGGGGCCGGCCACCCCGGCCTCGGCGCGCAGCTCCTTGATGCGGGCGATCTGCGCCGGGAGCTTCTCGCGCGGGTCGCCCTGCGGCAGCCAGCCGTCGCCGCGCAGCGCGGCCCGGCGCACGGCGGCGGGCGAGGAGCCGCCGACCCATACGGGGATCCGCTCCTGGGCGGGCCGGGGCAGCTGGCCGAGGTCCTTGAAGGAGAACAGCTCGCCCTCGAACTCCGGGTACTCCTCGGGGCCGAGCGCGGCCCGCAGCGCGTCGAGGGTCTCGTCGAGGACGGCCCCGCGGCGGGCGAAGTCCACGCCCAGGATCTCGAACTCCTCCTGGACGTGCCCGGCGCCGACGCCGAGGATCAGCCGTCCGCCGGAGAGGTGGTCGAGGGTGGCGTACTGCTTGGCGCTGATCAGCGGGTGGCGCAGGCCGAGGATCGCGACGTGGCTGAGCAGCCGCACGTGCTCGGTGATGCCGGCGAGGAAGGACAGGGTGGCCACCGGGTCGTACCAGACGGTGCTCATGGGGCCGGCGAGCCTTCGCGGGATGGCCACGTGGTCGCAGGTGGCCACGTACCCGAAGCCGGCCCGGTCGGCGGCCCGCGCCACCTCGGCGAGATCGGCGGCGGTGGCCGAGGCCTCCCAGGGCTCGGCGTAGATGGTGCTCTGCGACTGGACCGGGAGCTGCATCCCGTAGACCAGCCGACCCTCCGGAAACACGCGCGCCATGCCGGACCCGCCTCGCCTTCGTCTGCCGATTCGTCATATCGGTGCCGGGCCATCGTCGTAGCTGACGGACCGTCAGGCAAGAGGGCTGCGAGGATCTCGCTCGGCACGGCAATTGCGGGTACGGGGGCGTACCCGTACCCTTGAGGTGTGGAGAGGAGCACGCCGATGCCTGACGCCAACATCCGTATCCCCGAGGAAGCCAAAGACAGGCTCGCCGCCATAGCCGCTGCCGAAGGCTTGTCCCTGCGCGCCTACCTGGCCCGTCTCTCCGAGACGCTGCTCACTCCGGCCGAGCGCGCCGAACGAGCCGAACGCGCCCGCGTCGCACTGTACGACTGGAACGGCTACGCACCGACCGCCGCCGAACAGCGCGACCTGGACCGCGAGCTGGACCGCCGCCTGACCGAGGCAGGGGACCTGTGACGGAGCTGCACATCGTGCTGGACGAGACGGCGATGCTGGCCGCGGGCCAGGGAAACGTCCTCGCGTCACGCCTCATCCACCGGGCACACGCCGAGGCCGGCTGGTTCCTGTACGCCCCCTCGTGTGCGCTCGTCGAGGCCGACCGGACACGGCCCGGTACGGCTGAGCACCTGGCCTCCCTGCCCGGCATCACCATCCTCGACCTGGACCTGCCCGCCGCGTTGGCCGTCGCGCGCGAGGAGACCTGGGCAGCGGCGCACAGCCGGTACGCGGCCCAGCCGACCGCCGACCGCCCGGACGGTGCGGTCGTCGCCACCACGTTCGCCAAGCGATGGGAAGGCGAGCCGGTCCGGGTCCTCGACCTCAATCCGTGACCGCCCGGCCGGGTCCGGCGGAGCGGGACGTCAGAAGCCCTGCGGGCCCATCACGATGACCGGCTTCGCCGCCGGGTCGAGGGTTTCCAGGACCTTCTTCATCGCTTCCTTCGGGATGCCGACGCAGCCCTGCGAGGGGCCGTCGTGGTCCACGTGGAGCCAGATGTTGCCGCCCTTGCGCTCGCCCTCCGGCTTGACCGGGTCGAGCGGCGACTTCCCCGGCCTGCGGTTGAAGTCGATGGCGACGACGTAGTCGAAGGAGCCGGCCAGCGACTCCCCGTTCACCCCGCGCCCCGTGGCGACGAACGCGCCGTCCTTGTCGTACGGGAGACGGGTGCCGGGCGGGGGCGGCAGCAGCCCGCCCGCGTCGGTGAGCGCGAACACGCCCTGCGGGGAGGTCAGGTCCCCGTACGTGCGCTCCGTGGACCAGCCCTTCGCCCCGTTGCGGGCCGGCCAGCTCTCGCCGCGCACCCAGTCGGCGCCGGCCGCGGGCCGGGTGTAGAACGCGGCGGTGGACTCCGAGGAGTCCCCGGCCTTGCCGGTGACCAGGACGAGCTGGCGGGCGTCGGCCGGGATCTTCGCCAGGGTCTGCTCGCTGATGCCGGTCAGCCCCTGGAGGGGATCGCGGGGAGCGGCCTCGGGGGCGCCCCGCCAGGCGTCGCGCGCCGCGCGGTCGGCGGCCGGGGGGCGGGAGTCGGCGCTCGCCTGCGAGGTGCCGACGGCCTTCTGGTCGAGGGCGTACACCCAGCCCGCGGCGAAGGTCAGCAGCCCGGCGGTGGCGGCGAGGGCCACACGGCGGGACGTGGGCGAGGACGTACGAGTGCGTCCCTGACGGGGCGTACGCGAGGTACGCGGCGTGCGGGAGCGGGCTCGGCGGTGCTTGCTCATTGAACCGACCGTACATCAGCCGCCCTTCACCGCGGCTGAACGCTGCCCTGCCGCCGGGGGTCGGCCGCCGGGAAGCGGACCCGGACGGTCAGCCCGCCGTCCGGCGCCGGATTGGCCCGCGCCGTCAGCTCCGCCTCGTGCGCGCGTGCGATCGAGGCGACGATCGACAGCCCGAGACCCGCGCCCTCACCTGCGGTGTGCTGCCGTTCCGCACGCCGCCGGAAGGGCTCCAGGAGCCTCGGCACATCGGCCGGATCTATCACCGGGCCCGTGTTCGACACCGTCAGTTCCCCCTCGGCGGAGGTCTCCAGGGTCAGCCGGCCGCCCTCGCGGTTGTGACGTACGGCATTGGTCAGCAGGTTGCGGACCAGGTGTCCCAGCAGGGTCCGGTCGCCCGTCACGGTCAGCGGGGCCAGCGTCCGCTCCACCGTCACGCCCTGCTGCGGGCAGGCCGCCAGCTCGGCGGCGGCCAGCGCGGCGAGGTCCACCCGCTCCGCCGACTCCAGCCCCTCCTCCGACACCGCGAGCAGCAGCAGCGATTCGATGAGGTGTTCGCTGGAGTCGGCGACACCGATCAGCCGCTCGCGGATCCGGGCGACCCGCTCCGGCGACGGGTCCCCGGCCAGCCCGATCTCGGCCGCCGCCCGCTGCACGGCGAGCGGGGTGCGCAGTTCGTGCGCCGCGTTCGCCGCGAACCGCCGCTGGGCGGAGACCAGATGCTCCATCCGCCCCAGCATCGCGTCGAAGGTGTCGGCGAGCTCCTTGAGCTCGCCCGGAGGGGCGTCGAGGGCGATCCGCTCGTCCAGGTTCTCGCCGGACAGCCGCCGCGCGGTCCCGGTGATCACGGCGACCGGGCGCAGCACCCGGCCGGCCATCCACCAGGCCAGCCAGATCGACAGCACGGCGAAGACGGCGAGGGCGATGAGCGAGACGGTCAGCAGCCGGTGCTGGGTCGCCTCGGTGACGGCGCCGGTCAGGTTCTGGGTGAGGGCGTAGTTCCGCAGCTGGTCCGGTGTCGGCCCCTCGCCCGGGGCCATGCTCTGGGCGGGGACGGGGGCGCGGCCGGGGTCCACGTCCATCCGCTCGCCCAGCCGCAGGGCGGGGCTGACGGTGCTGACGGCCCCGCTGACGCTCGCGTAGAGGCCCTGGCCGAGCAGGACGTAGACCAGGGCCACCAGTCCGCCGCCCGCCAGCAGCAGCAGCGACCCGTACAGGGCGGTGAGGCGGCCGCGCTCGGTGCGCAGGACGCGGCGCGAGAACGCGGTCACCGGGCCGCGATCCGGTAGCCCGCGCCCGGCACGGTCTCGATGAGCGGCGGCTCGCCCAGCTTGGCGCGGAGCTTGCTGAGCGTGACGCGGACGGCGTTGGTGGAGTAGCTGGTGTCCTCTTCCCAGACGTCCTCGATGAGGTCGTCGTTGCTGACCACCGCGCCCTCGGCGCGCAGCAGCGCCTCCAGCACGGCGAACTCCTTGCGGGACAGGGCGAGCCGGCGTCCGTCGCGGGTGGCGCTGCGGCGGGCGGTGTCGACGGCGACCCCGGCGCGCTCCAGGACGGGCGGCAGGGCGGGGCGGGCGCGCCGGCCCAGGGCGAGGACGCGGGCGAGGAGCTCGTCGTAGGCGAAGGGCTTGGTGAGGTAGTCGTCGGCGCCCAGGCCCAGGCCCTCGACCCGGTCGCGTACGGTCCCGGACGCGGTCAGCATCAGGACGCGGGTCAGCAGCCGCTCGCGCACCACCTGGCGGCAGACCTCGTCGCCGTGCAGTCCGGGCAGGTCGCGGTCCAGGACGAGCACGTCGTAGGCGCCCAGGCGCAGGCGCTCCAGGGCCTCCAGGCCGTCGCCGGCCTCGTCGACGGCCAGCGCGTCGCGGCGCAGCCCCTCGGCGATCATCTCCCGGAGGAATTCCTCGTCCTCCACCACCAGTACGCGCATGGCGTCCTCTCTACCCGACATCGGTATTTCGGCGTTGTAAGCACAGGGGGAGAGGGAAGCGAAAGGGCCCTTTGCCGCAGGGTCGGCCCCATGAAGCGATCCCTCATCATGACCACGGCCGCTGCCATCACCGGCCTCGCACTCGCCGTCACCGGATGTGCGGGCGGCTCGGACGGCGGGAACGGCGGCAAGAACGACTCCGCGTCGGGCGGCGGCTCCGGCTCGGGCTCCGGCTCCGGCTCCGGCTCGGGTACGGACGCGGACAACGCCGTGAAGATGCGCCAGTGCCTGCGCGACCACGGCATAGACGCGCCCGACCCCAAGCCCGGCCAGGATCCGCGCGGGATGACGGTCGGCGGCGGCGCCGACCCGCAGAAGATGCAGGAGGCCATGAAGGCCTGCGGGATGAGCACCCCCGGCTCGGGCAAGGAGCCCACCCAGGAGGAGAAGGACAAGGAGCTCAAGTGGATCCGCTGCATGCGCGACAACGGGATCCAGCTCAAGGACCCTGAGTACAACGGCGGCATGCGGACCGGCATCGAGATCCCCCAGGGCCAGGAGAAGGCCTTCGAGGACGCCCAGAAGAAGTGCGAAGCGGCCCGGTCGTGAGGAAGCGGGCGAAATGGCTGCTGGCGTCGCTGGCCGTCGTGCTCGCCGCCTCGGGCGGCGGGTACGCGGTCATGGCCCAGCCGCAGCACAAGAGCGGGCAGGAGCAGCGCGCCGGCGGTCTGCCGCCGGCCACCGCGCCGGTGCAGCGCGGCGACCTCAGCTCGGGCCTCCAGGTGGAGGGCACCCTCGGCTACGCCCAGGAGCGCAAGGTCAACTCGGCCGGGCCGGGCGTGCTGACCTGGCTCGCGGGCGAGGGCACGGCCGTCGAGCGGGACGGGAAGCTGTACGAGGTCAACGGCAAGCCGGTGCGGCTCATGTACGGGTCCACGCCCATGTACCGGCCGCTGAAGGCCGGGGACAAGGGCGACGACGTCAAACAGCTCAAGCGCAACCTCCAGGCGCTGGGCCACGGGACCGGCCTGGACCCCGAGGACGGCACCTTCACGGCCGGTACGGCGACGGCGGTCAAGCGGTGGCAGAAGGCGCACAAGGTGCCGGAGACGGGCGAGGTCGCCAAGGAGGACATCGCCTTCGCCTCGGGGCCGCAGCGGGTCAAGAAGAACGACTCGGCGGTCGGTGACGAGCCGGGCCCGGGCAAGCCGGTGATGACCCTGACCGGCACCGAGCGGGTCGTCCGCTTCCAGATGGACGCGGCGAAGGCGGGCGCGGCGAAGACCGGCGAACCGGTCACCGTGCGGCTGCCGGGCGGGACCACGGTCACCGGGAAGATCGATTCGGTGGGCGGCACGGCCGGCCCCGACGAGAAGAACGAGGGCGGCGGCCCCGGCGGCGGCGACAAGAAGGCCAAGGTCGAGGTGGTCGTCGCCCTGGACAAACCCGCCGAGGTCAACGCCCCGGACCAGTCCCCGGTGTCGGTCGGCCTGACCGGCGAGACCCGCAAGGGCGTGCTCTCCGTACCGGTCAACGCGCTGCTCGCGCTGACCGGCGGCGGCTTCGGCGTGCAGGTCGTCGAGGACGGCAGGGCGCGCGAGGTCAAGGTGGAGCTGGGCATGTTCGGCAACGGCCGGGTCGAGGTGACCGGCGACGCCCTCAAGGAGGGCATGCAGGTGGGGATCCCGAAGCTATGACGCACACGCATCCCGTTCCCGTGGTCGAGCTGTCCGGGGTCACCAAGGAGTACCCGGGCGGGGTCGCTGCCCTGCGCGGGGTCGACCTGACCGTGTCGAGCGGCGAACTGCTGGCCATCGTCGGCCCGTCCGGATCGGGGAAGTCCACGCTGCTGCACATCGTCGGCACCCTGGACCGGCCGACGGCGGGCGGCGTACGGATCGTCGGCCACGACGTCGCGGCCCTCTCGGACCGCTCGCTGTCGGCGCTGCGGTCCCGGCACGTCGGCTTCGTCTTCCAGTCCTTCCACCTGGTGCCGGGCGTCAGCGCCCGGGCGAACGTCGCCGAGGGGCTGCTGTACTCCGGCCTCTCGCGGGCCGAGCGCGGCCGGCGGGCGGAGCGGGCACTGGAGCGGGTCGGGCTCGGCGACCGGATGGAACACCGGCCGCACGAGCTGTCCGGCGGGCAGAAGCAGCGGGTGGCGATCGCCCGCGCGGTGGCGGGCGCCCCCGACCTGCTGCTGGCCGACGAGCCGACGGGCGCGCTGGACACGGCGTCCGGGGAGTCGGTGATGGAGCTGCTGCACGAGCTGAACGCGGACGGGGCCACCATCGCCGTGATCACCCACGACCAGGAGATCGCGGCGAGCCTGCCGCGCCAGGTGCGGATCCGGGACGGCGAGATCGTGGCCGACGTCCGCAACGCTTCGGCCGTGGCGGCCGGGGTTGCAGGGGCGGCTGGGGCGGCTGGGGCGGCTGGGGCGGCTGGCGCTGCCGGGGCGGGGGTGGCGGGATGAGCCGGACGAGCGGTCGTACGGACGGCGGTACGGGCAGCCGCAGGGCCCGTCGCGCCGTGCGGCTGACCCCGCCCAGGCTGACCCCCCGTGACGTCCTGCACGTCGGATCGGCCGGGCTGCGCTCGCGCCCGATGCGGGTGTTCCTGTCCGCGCTCGGCATCGCCATCGGCATCGCGACGATGATCGCGGTGGTCGGGATCTCCTCCTCCAGCCAGGCCAAGCTGCTGCGCGAACTCGACCGGCTCGGCACGAACATGCTGGTCGTGACGCCGGGGAAGGGGATGTTCAGCGGACAGGACACCAAGCTGCCCAAGGACGCCCCCGGCATGATCTCCCGCATCGAGGGCGTCGAGTCGATCGGCACCACCGGTGACGTGGCCGAGTCCGTACGCCGCTCGGAGAACATCCCCGAGGAGGAGACGGGCGGGATCGCGCTGAAGGCGGCCAAGGACGACCTGCTGGGCACGCTGCGCGCCGGGATGGGCAGCGGCACCTGGCTCAACGGGGCCACCGGCCGCTACCCCTCGGTGGTGCTCGGCGACGTCTCGGCCCGGCGGCTCGGCATCACCGAGCCGGGCCAGCAGGTGTTCATCGGCGGCCGGTACTTCACGGTGATCGGCATCCTGGCACCGGTGCCGCTGGCCCCGGAGATCGAGCGCTCGGCCCTGATCGGCTGGGACGCGGCCGAGCAGCTGCTCGGCTTCAACGGGCACCCGACGGCGGTGTACGAGCGGTCGGCGGACGACCGGGTGGCGCAGGTGCGGAACCTGATCGCCCAGACGGCCAATCCGCAGACGCCGAGCGCGGTCGAGGTCAGCGACCCGTCGGCGGCGCTCCAGGCGAAGGCGGCCACGGAGGGCGCCTTCAGCACCCTGCTGCTGGGGCTGGGCGGGATCGCGCTGCTGGTGGGCGGGGTCGGCGTCGCCAACACCATGATCATCTCGGTGCTGGAGCGCCGCCACGAGATCGGCTTGCGCCGCTCGCTGGGCGCGACGAAGGGGCAGATCCGGATCCAGTTCGTGACGGAGTCCCTGCTGCTGTCCGGCCTCGGCGGCCTCGCCGGCATCGCCCTGGGCGCGGCGGCCACGGCCGTCTACGCCCAGGCCGGCGACCTGCCCTGGGTGGTCCCCCTCTGGGCGGTCACCGGCGGCTTCGCGGCCACCTTGGCCATCGGCACCGTGGCCGGCCTCTACCCGGCGGTCCGGGCGGCGAAGCTGTCCCCGACGCTGGCGCTGGCCGCGGGATAATCCCCGGGGCCGGGTTCGATCACCGGCGTACGCTGGCCTGATGCGAACTCCACGTCACGCAGCGCGCGTTGTCATCCTGTCCCCCGCCGGGTCGGTGTTCCTCTTCCGCGAGAACAACGTGGAGGTGGGCATCCACTGGCTGCCGCCCGGCGGGGGCATCGACCCGGGCGAGAGCCCCGAGGAGTGCGTACGGCGCGAGCTGCGCGAGGAGACCGGCTGGACCGACCTGGAGCCGGGGCGGCTGCTGTGCACCTGGGAACACGACTTCACGCACCAGGGGATCCCGGTCCGCCAGCACGAGCACATCTACCTCACCACGGGCCCGCACCGCGAACCGGTGCTCGAACACCCCGACATCCACTGGCAGTGGCTCTCCCCGCAGCGCCTGGCCGCCCTCGGCGAACCGCTGTGGCCGCCGCGCCTGCCGGACCTCCTGGCGAACGCACCGGCCGAGCCGGTGCACTTGGGGCTGATCGGCTAGCTCTTCGGCTGACCCTGGGCTGGCTCTTCGGCTGACCTGGGCTAGCTCTTCGGCTGACCCTGGGCCGTCGTGGCCTTGGCGTACAGCGAGGCGGCGTAGTCGCCCAGGATGGTGCTGGTCGACACGTCGTCCGTGTCGCCGCCCGTCAGGATGCCGATGATCTTGCCGTCGCGGGCGATCCAGGCGCTGCCGCTGGTCCCGCCGGGGAAGTCGGCGCAGTCGAAGCGCTGTTCGGTGTCGCTCTCGCGGACGGTGACCGCCGTGCACGTACGGGGCACCTTGCGGTCGGCCGGGTAGCCGGTGACGGTGACCTCCTCGGCCGAGCGGCCGCTGGTGTCCAGCACGGCCGCCCCGGTCACGTCCTCGATGTTGCGGCCGGTGGCGTCGGAGGCCAGGCGGGCGAAGGCGAGGTCGTAGCTGTCGTCGGTGTCCTGGGCCCAGCGGTCGTCCTCGAAGACCTCCTCGAGCTTCCACGTGCCGTACGGGGCGATTCCGTTGGCGTACGCGGGCACGAAGACGGCGGTGCCGCCGCCCTGGTCCCCGTCGAGCAGGCAGTGCCCGGCGGTGATGATCAGGTTTCGGCCGGGGCTGCGCACCACGGTCGCGGTGCAGAAGTGGTCGCTGTCCAGGCCGTTCGTGAACAGGGCCCCGGTGAAGGCCGCGGGCCCGCCGGGCTGGGGGGTGACGGCCGGCGGCAGCGTGCTCTTGGGCGGGGTGGTCAGCTGCGGCTTCGCCGCCTGGGAGCGCGAGGGGGCCGTCGGCGACGGCGTGGCCGCGGCCTTCGCCCGCGCGGGCACGCCCGCCTCGGGCGGCGGCGCCAGCTCGGCCACCGCGGCGGAGGCCCCCAGCGCCGCGAGGGCGCACAGCACCACGGTCACGACGGTCCGCTTGTCCACCGACATGATGATCCTTCCGCTGCGCCCCGGCGAAGCATGCCCCGCGGGCGGGGCCGGGTGCAAGACGCACGGATTCCGCTCCCGCGTCCCGCGCCCCCGCCACGCCCCCGGCCCGCCCCCGCCCCGCCTCCGGCGCGGCCCGCGCTCAGTCCCCGTACAGCGCCTCGATCTCCGCCGCGTACCGCTCCGCCACCGCCCGGCGCCGGAGCTTCAGCGTCGGCGTCAGGGTCCCGGACGCGATCGTGAAGTCCTCCGGGAGAACGTGGAAGGCGCGGATGCGGGCCGGGCGGGAGACCGTGGCGTTGGCCTCCGCCACCGCCGCCTCGACCAGGGCGCGGACCGCCGGGTGGGCGGCGGGGGCGGCGCCCAGGTCGTGGCCCTCGCGGGCCGCCCAGGCCGCGATCTCCTCCGCGTCCAGGGTGATCAGGGCCACCGGGTGCGGGCGGCGGTCGCCGACCATCACCGCGCGGGAGACGTAGCGCGAGCGCTGGATGGCGAACTCGACCTCGGTCGGCGTGAGGTTCTTCCCCGCCGAGGTGATCACGATCTCCTTCTTGCGCCCGGTGATCCGCAGGTACCCCTCGGCGTCCAGTTCGCCGAGGTCCCCGGTGTGCAGCCAGCCGTCCGGGTCCAGCGCCTGCGCCGAAGCCGTCTCGTTGGCGTGGTAGCCCGGGAACACCATCGGCCCGCGCGCCAGCACCTCCCCGTCCCCCGCGATGCGCACCTCGCAGCCCGCGATCGGGCGCCCCACCGTCCCGTACCGGACCGCGTCCGGGTGGTTGAGGGAGATGACACCGCCCGACTCCGTCATCCCGTACCCCTCGTACACCGCGATCCCGCAGGCCCGCAGCAGGTCCAAGGTGGCCGGGGCGATCGGGGCGCCGCCGGTGAGCGCCCACTTCAGGCGGCCCCCGAACGCGCCCCGGACCAGGGAGTACAGCGACTTCTCCGCCGCCTCGTGGGCGTCCCGCAGCTCGTCCGGCAGCCGGCCCTCCGCCGCGAGCACGCCCAGCCGTACCGCCTCCTCCAGCCGTTCCCGGCCGCCCTCCTGGCCCTCCGCCAGCGACAGCACCACCGAGTGCAGCTTCTCGAACAGCCGGGGCACGGACGGCAGGTGGGTGGGGCGGACCTCCGCCAGCTCCGCCAGCACGTCCTCGATCCGGCCGCCGAAGTAGCAGAGCTCGCCGCCCTCCAGCAGCGTCGTGAACTGGATCAGCTGCGCCAGCAGGTGCGCGAGCGGCAGATAGAGGTACGTCGAGTCCCCCGGCCCGCCCGCGACCAGCGGGAGCGTGGCGTCCTGGATCGCGCCCAGGTTGCCGTGGGTGAGCCGGCAGCCCTTCGGCAGGCCCGTGGTGCCCGAGGTGTAGACGATCGACGCGTCCGCCCCGGGCACGACGGCCGCGGCGCGCGCGAGGAGCGCCGCCTCCGGGGCCCGCGGCAGGCCAGGCAGCGCGTCCATCCCCACCACCGCGCGCAGCGCGGGCAGTGCGGGCCGCAGCGCCTCGACCCGGGCCGCCTGCGCCGCGTCGTCGCAGACCACGACCACGGCCGCCGAATCCGACAGCACCCAGGCGAGTTCCTCCTCCCCGGCCGTCGGATAGACCGGGACGAGGACCGCGCCGGCCGCCAGCACCCCGAAGTGGGTGTACGTCCACGGCGGGCGGGTCTCGGCCAGTACGGCCACCCGCTCGCCCGCGGCCACCCCCAGGCCGAGCAGCGCCCGCCCGACGGCCCGTACCTCCGCGCCCAGTTCCCCGTACGTACGGGTCTGCCAGCCGCCGCCTCCCGGCGCCCGGAACCTGAGGGCCGTCTCCGGCCCGTACCGCTCCTCGGTCCACTGGGTGAACTGCGCCAGGGTGCTCGGCCGGCCGTCGACGTCCATCGCGTGCCCTCCCGGGAGTTGGTGACCCCCGACGCTAGGCAGCCGGGGGCGCCCGCCGGCATGACCGGAAGCGTCAGCCGTCCTGGCCGCAGCGCTCATCCGGGCCGGGGGCGGCGCACATCGTGTGCGGAAGATGTGGTCGTCCAGTGAGCGCCGAGTGGTCATTGACCGGGACTCGTCGGCCAAGGAGGTCTGTTTCAAGCCAAGCCGCGCCAGGTAAAGCGCGCCCCAAGGCGGGAATGTGCAGGCCCGTGCCCGGAACGCCTCTCCACACCATGTCTGTTGGCCAGTTCGACAGTGGCCAAGTGATCGTCTTGTAGGTAACGTTCGCGTGTGCCCGGCGGTCGAAGGACGAGCCGCCGAGCACACCGTCGGACTTCTCTCTGACCAAGAGCGGTTCGGCAGACCAATTAATCGGGGGAAAGAAGTCCGGGGGGACCTTTCGGTTTCCACGCCTGTTCGGGTTGCCCGTAGGGCTTCCTCCCCCTTGCGACAACGCAAGGGAATCAAATGAATCGCAACACCCTGCGGATGACTGCCGTTTCGGCCGTCGCCGCCATCGCCATCGGGGGCGGCGCCGGTCTGGCCCAGGCCTCCAGCGCGTCCGTGGCCGCTCCCCAGAGCATCTCGGCCACCCAGCAGGCCGAGGCCCAGCAGGCCGCGCGCGCCCTGCTGTCCAGCCCGCTGGCCGCCGAGCTCACGGCCGCCGAGCGGGCCGAGATGAACAAGATCGTCAACGGCGAGCTCTCCGCCGCCAGCAGGTGGAGCGCGATCCGGGCCGCCTTCAGCAAGGTCGGCGGCTTCGCGAAGGCCATCGGCGGCAAGTTCAGCGACTTCAAGAAGTGGTACGACGGCCTGTCCTGGTGGGTGCGCGCCCCCCTCGCGGCCGTCTCCCCGGGCCTGACCCTTCTCGAGATCTACAACGCCCTCCGCTGATCCAGTGGAGTGGGCCGGTCCGTCCGGGTCCTCCCCGGGCGGGCCGGCCCGCCACCCGTGACCCTGTCCCGCTACGGGGACACAGAGACGGAGCGTCCGGGATGACCGACACCAAGTCCACCGCCCGCACCCGCGCGGCCGGCGGGGCCACCTGGGCCCTGCCCCTGCTGGCGCTCGCACCGGCCGCGGCCATCGCCAAGTTCACCGACCACGCCACGCCGTGGCTCGTGATCTCCTGGGTGTGCTGCGCACTGGCCGCCGTATTGCTGGCAGCCGGCTGGTCGACCGTATTCCGCAACGGAATGCGCAATGCCGGATCCTGGGCGACGTGCATTCTCGCGCACGCGGTCCTGGCTATCCAGCTGATATGGCTCGTCCGGTATTGATTGCACACCTGATGCCATATCAGAATTTTGAATTGGATTCGCAATTGAGCAAGTCAATCGGGGGAAGAAGCCCGCGGGTGACAACCCTTCGGTTTCCACGCCTGTTCAGGTCGCCTGGTGCGGGCTTCCTCCCCCTTGCGATAACGCAGGGAGACCCTACATGAACCGCCGCTCCCTGAATACGGAGCCGGGCGGAGTCCTGGTCGAGGCGGAAGGCCTCGGCCGCTCCTTCGGCACCAAGCGGGTCCTGGAGGGTGTCTCGATGAGCCTGCGCTCCGGAGAGGTGACCGGCTTCGTCGGGGCCAACGGGGCCGGGAAGTCCACCACCATCCAGCTGATGCTGGGCCTGTTGCACGGCGAGGGCAGCACCAGCTACCTCGGCCGCCCGCTGCGCGCGTGGGGCGCGCCGGGCACGGTCGTCGGCGCCGTCCTGGGCGGCGTCGCCGGCCACTCGAGGCACCGCGTCCGCACCCATCTGCGGATGGTGGCGGCGGGCTCCGGCGTTTCGGACCGCCGCGTCGCCGAACTCCTGGACGCCGTCGGCCTGACGGAGGCCGGCGCGCTGCGTCTGGAGCAGCTGTCGCTCGGCATGGCCCAGCGCGTCGCCATCGCCCAGGCCCTGCTGGGCGATCCGCCCGTGCTCGTCCTCGACGAGCCCGCGAACGGGCTCGACCCCCATTCGATCCGCTGGCTGCGGGAGTTCCTCTGCGCGCAGGCGGACCTGGGCCGGGCGATCCTGGTCTCCAGCCACTTCCTCGGCGAGATGGAGCAGTTGGCCGACCGCGTGGTCGTCCTGTCGCGCGGCCGGGTCGTGGCCTCCTCGCCGATGGCCGAGCTGCTGGCCCGCGCCGCCGACCGGCGGGTGGTGACCGTGGAGTCGCCCGATCTGCCGCGGCTGGCCGGGCTCGTCGAGGCGCACGGCGGCCGGCTCACCGCCACGGGCGGCGCGGGCGCGCGCATCACCGGCCTGGACCGGGTGCGGATCGGCACCCTCGCGGCCGAGAACGCCCTGCCGCTGTACTGGCTGCACGAGGCGGGCCCGTCACTGGAGGAGTTCTACCTGGCCATCGCGGAAGAGGAGTTCAAGATCTCGTGAGGTCATCGGCACCGGCGGCCCCCGAGGCCGCCGTTCCCCCCGCCCTGCCGGCCCCCGTGGCCGTCTCCCCCGCCGAGGCCTTCCGCCGGGCCTGCCGCTACGAGTGGCGGCATCTGGCCGGGCTGCGCTCGACGTGGATCCTGCTCGGCGTCGTCGCGGTACTGAGCCTGCTGACGGGCGTCACCCTGCTGCTCGACCTCGACAAGGACCGGCCGGTCACTCCGGCCACCATGGCCGACGTGATCGCGTGGACCCCGCTCGCCACGCAGGTCCCGGCCCTGTGCTTCTTCCTCCTCGTCCTGGGCACCGGGCCGGTCTCGACCGAGCTGGTGCGCGGAGGCGCCCGTACGACGTGGCTGGCGGTCAACGGACGCTTCACCGCCTACACCGCGAAATGCCTGGTCGGCTTCCTGGTGGCGGCCGCGACGGCCGCCACCAGCGCCCTGCTCGGCGCCCTCTCCTCCGCGACCGTCCTGGCCGTGAAGGGCGCCCCGCAGCCCGAGTGGGCCGGAGTGCTGGTGCCCGCGCTGCGGTTCACGCTGTGGATGGGCTGCTGGGCGCTGCTCTGCCTGGCGCTCGTGTCCCTGGTCCGCAGCCGGATCATCCCGGTGCTGATCCTGTGCATGTGGCCGCTGATCGTCGAGCGGCTCGCGGGCGGGGCGCTCGGCTACCTGCCCGGGCTGGACGGGGTGGGCGGCTGGATGCCGTTCGCGGCCGGCCGGGCCATGCTCACGGACGTCTCCGCCTACCCGCCCGACGACCGGCCCTTCGCGCAGGCCCTGGTCGGATCCCACCTGTCCTCGGGCACGGCCACGCTGGTGTTCTGCCTGTACACCGCCGCGATCGCGGCTGCGGGCTGCTGGGCGTACTGCCGCCGGGACGCCAAGACGGGCTGACCGGAACCATCCCCGCGCCGCTCCCCGCGCCGCCGCTTCCGTATCGCACGGCGGCGCGGGCGGCTACCGTCGGAGCATGGGGAGGCGGACGATCACCGTGCACCACGTGCGGGCCCTGCTCGCGGGGGCCCGCGGCAGCGGCATCGACACGGTGCCGCTGCTCCAGGAGGCGCAGATCCCGCCGCTGCTGCTGGGCGACGACCGGGCGCGGATCACGCCCGCGCAGTTCGCCCGCCTGTTCCGGGCGCTGTACCGGACCACGCAGGACGAGTTCCTGGGCCTGAGCCCGGTCCCCAGCCGGCCCGGCACCTTCGCGATGATGTGCTACGCCTCGCTGGGCTGCCGGGATCTGGGCGCGGCCATGGAGCGGGCGGCCGCGTTCTACGGGCTGTTCCCGGGCGGGCCGGAGCTGGCGCTCGAAGTCGTGGGCGCGGAGGCGCGGTTCACGGTGCGCAACGACTTCGCGCGGGACGAGGAGCGGTTCCTCACCGAGTGCGTGCTGGCCATCTGGCACCGGCTGAGCAGCTGGCTGATCGGCCGGCGCATCCCGCTGGCGCATGCCGCGTTCTCCTATCCCCCGCCGCCGCACAAGGACGAGTACGAGATCCTCTTCGACTGCCCGGTCCGCTTCGGGGAGGCCCGTACGGGCGCGGCCTTCGACGCGCACTGGCTGACCGCGCCGCTGGTGCGGGACGAGCCCGCGCTGGACGCGATGCTGCGGCGCGCGCCGTTCGACCTGCTGTCGCGGCCGGAGTACGGGACGACCGTCGCGGAGCAGGTCCGCCGGGCCCTGACCCGGCAGCTGCGCGCCTCGCCGCGGCTGCCGGAGCTGGGGGAGGTCGCGGCGCGGCTGGCGGTGTCGCCGGCGACGCTGCGGAGGCGGCTGCGGGAGGAGGGGACCTCGTTCCAGGAGCTGAAGGACCATGTCCGGCGGGACGCGGCGATCGCGGGGCTGGCGGAGAGCGGCGAGCCGATCGCTGAGCTCGCGGCTCGGCTGGGCTTCTCCGAGGACACGGCGTTCCACCGCGCCTTCCGCCGCTGGACGGGCACAACCCCAGGCGCCTACCGCCTAGCCTCAACCCCCTAGCCCGCCGCCTCAATCGCCGGCGAGGCTGGATGCTACCCCTGCCGCCTCCCGGGTGCGGCAATCCCTCCCGGGGCTCCGCCCCAGACCCCGCGCTCAAACGCCGGCGAGGCTGATTGTTGCCCCTACCGCCTGCCGGGTGCGCCGATCCCTCCCGGGGCTCCGCCCCAGACCCCGCGCCTCAAACGCCGGCGGGGCTGGATGTTGCCCCTGCCGCCTCGCAAGTGCGGCTATCCCCCATGGGGGTTGTGCTGCGCACACATACAGGGCAACGCCGGCAAATCCAGCCCCGCCGGCGATTGAGGCGGCTTTTCAGCCTCGCCGGCGTTTGAGGCGCGGGGTTCGGGGCGGAGCCCCGAGGCCTTGAGACCCGCCCCCCTCAGGCTCGGCGGCGGGGGGTGAAGAGGGCGGCCAGGGTGGAGAGGGTGAGGGCGAGCGCGGCCAGGGCGGCTACGCCCAGGGTGGTGAGGTGGAGGGCCGTTTCCCAGGGCTCCGGCTTTCCGTACAGCCGGTCCCCCAACCCCCGCGCCTCGCCCTCGAAGACCAGCTTCCCGCTGCCGTCCTTCCCGATCTCGTCCGCGTACGCGTACAGCGTGCCCGTCCGCGACACCCCGTCGGCCGTCCACCGCGTGCCCTCGCACTTCGCCGTGCCCCGGCTCCCGCTGCCGCCCCGGACGAAGGTCTCCGTACCGCACCGCGAGGGCAGTTCGACGGCGGCCGAGGAGGCGCCGAAGGCGTAGGCCGCGCCCCAGCCCGTCGGCTTCTGGGAGGCGCTGCCGACGAAGAAGAAGACGCCGGCCGCGATGCCGATGAGGACGAGGCAGAGCGTCGCCCGCTGTTTGAACTTCTCTCCGCGTCCGGCCACGGAAACCCCCAGATGGTTGCGTTCATGTCAATTCGACGGTTATCGGCCACCCCGATGGCCGATAACCGACCCGGTGTGTCGCGCGTTTGTACCGCACCCGCACCGTGCCGGACAAGGCCTGCGATTCCCGGCCAGGAAAGCTGAGCTGCACGGTCAGCGACCTTCCTACCGGTCGGTCACTACCGTCGCCTCACCTACCCCCACCCGGACCCTTGGGAGAGCCGCCCATGCGATTCCGAAGCACCGCCCTGGCCGCCGTCGCCGCCCTGGCCCTCTCGGCCGCGATCCCCGCCACCGGAGCCACCGCCGACACCAGCACCGGCACCGGTACCGGCACCGGCACCGCGTCCGCCGCCCGCCCCGGAGACCTGGTCAGCAGCGCCCCCTCCGCCTTCCACCCGCTGCCCGGCCAGCCCACCCGCACCAAGGCCTGGAAGATCCACTACCGCTCGACCACCGCCGACGGGGCCCCGAACACCGTCTCGGGCACCGTCATCGTCCCGCAGGACGGCCGCACCGGCCCGCGCCCGCTCATCACGTACGCCGTCGGCACCGTCGGCATGGGCGACTCCTGCGCGCCGAGCAACAACATCCCGTACGGCACCGCCATGGAGGCCAACCTCATCCAGCAGCTCACCCTGCGCGGCTGGGCCGTGGTCGTCACCGACTACGAGGGCCTCGGCACGCCGGGCGTGCACACCTACACCGTGGGCCCGTCGGCCGGGCACGCCGTGCTCGACGCCGCCCGCGCCGCCACCCGGCTCCCGGAGGCCGGCCTCCCGGCCGACACCCCGGTCGGCATCATGGGCTACTCCCAGGGCGGCCAGGCCAGCAGCTGGGCCGCCGAACTGCACGGCTCGTACGCCCCGGAGCTGAAGGTCAAGGGCACGGCGACCGGCGGCGTCCCGGCCGACCTGCTGAAGGTGGCCGACTTCAACAACGGCTCCTTCGGCTCCGGACTGATCTTCATGGCGGCGGCCGGCCAGGACGCCGCCTTCCCCGAGCTGAAGCTGGACTCCTACCTCAACCCGGCCGGCCGGTTGCTGGTCGCCGGCATGAAGGAGAACTGCGTGGCGATCGACGCCATCGCCGGCTCCTTCAAGCGGATCTCCGACCTGACCACGCGCAACCCGCTCGACCAGCCCGACTGGCAGGCCCGGCTGGGCCAGAGCCGGCTCGGGCGCACCGCCCCGGCCGCGCCGGTGTACCAGTACCACGCGCTCGCCGACGAGTTGATCCCGTACGGGGTGGGCCGGGGGCTGCGCTCCGACTGGTGCGCGCGGGGTGCGAACCTCGAATTCGACACCATCTGGATCGGTGAGCACGTCAGCGGCGTGATCACCCAGTCGCTCGCGGCCGGCAACTGGCTCGCGGACCGCTTCGCCGGACGCGCCACGCACGCCAACTGCTGACGCCCGCCGGCGCGCCGCCCGCCGGTGCGCCGCCCGCCGGCGCGCCGCCCGCCCCGCCGTGCGCTCACTCCACGGCGGGGCAGGACCGCGTCCCGGACGGCAGCCGCCCGCTGAGCAGGAAGCGGTCCACGTACTCCCGGACGCAGGGCGAGGACCCGTAGCCGGTGTGCCCGTCGCCCTTGTAGTCCACGATCACGGCCGAGCCGAGCCGCTCCGCCGTCTCCTCCGTCCACTCGTACGGGGTCGCCGGGTCCCCCCGGGTGCCGACCAGCAGCATCCGCGGGGCGCCCGGGCGGTCGATCCGCCGGATGAAGTCGGTGCCCGCGGGGCGGCCGTAGCAGGAGAGCACCGTCGTCAGCTGGCTCGGCCCGAAGATCTTCGAGACCTTGAGGAACTCCTCCTCCAGGGCCTCCAGCTCCTTCTCGACGGCCGCCGCCCCGGCCTTCTCGTCCGACCGGTCCGGGTCGTCGGCGCAGCTCACGGCGATGAGCGCGGCCTCGCTGTTGTCGGCCGGCACCGTCCCGGGGCCGTCGGGCTGCTCATCCTCCCCGTTGGACGGCTCCACCGGGGCGCCGAGCTGGAGCAGCTCGGCCGGGTCGCCGCCCCGTTCGGCCGTCTTCAGCGCGTCGGCGAGCGCGGGCCACATGAGCGGGGAGTACAGGGCAGCGCCGATCGCGTAGACGAGGTCCTGCCCGGTCACGTACGAGCCGTCGTGCCCGACCAGCGGCTCCTCGTCGAGCCGGGTCACCAGGGCCTCGACCTTCTCCCTGGCGGTGCGGGTGTTGGTCCCGTAGACGCAGCCGTACTGGTGGGCGCACCAGGTCAGGAAGTTGTCCAGGGCCCGCTGCTGGCCCCGCGCCGAGGCGAGGGCCTGCTCCGCCAGCGGTTCGGTGAGGCTGTCGACGCCGTCGAGGACCATGCGGCCGGTGGTGCCGGGGAACTGGGCGGCGTAGACGGCGCCGAGCCGGGTCCCGTAGGAGAAGCCGAGGTAGTTGAGCTTCTTGTCGCCCAGCGCCCGGCGGATGAGGTCCAGGTCGCGGGCGACGTGCACGGTCCCGACGTACGGGAGGACCGGGCCGGAGGCCAGCTCGCAGCTCCTGACCACGGCGCGCAGGGCGGCCAGCACGGCCGCGGCGTCCGCGCCCTCCTCCAGGGCGGTGTGCTGGGTGCCGCCGCAGGAGACGGGCTCGCTGTGGCCGACGCCGCGCGGGTCGAAGGCGACGAGGTCGTAGCGCTCGCCGAGGTCGGCGAAGGCGTCGGGGTCGGCGGCCAGGCTCTCGATGCCGGGGGCGCCGGGGCCGCCGAAGTTCAGCAGGAGCGAGCCGAGGCGCTTCTTGCGGTCCGTGGCCGGTATCCGGGCCAGGGCTATCTCGGCCGTTCCCTTGCCGGGCGCCGCGTGGTCGAGGGGCACCTGGAGGGTCCCGCACCGCATCGTGTCGGGCACCGGCCGTTCGGGGCAGTCCCCCCACCGGACGGCGGGAGCGGGCGGCGGCGGGCTCGGGCCGGGCGCGGAGCCGGGCCCCGGTCCGGGAGCCGCTCCGAGGCAGGCCAGGACCAGCACACAGGCAGCGGCAACACGGGACGGGCCACGGGAGCGGGAACGGTGCACGGCGCCCTCCTCGGGCATCCCCCCGAACCGCAGGAGCGGTCAGCCCACGATAAACGCACCCCCGCACCCCCGCCCCTCGACCGCCCCCGGCCCGTGGGGCCCGTGCCCCAGCCCCACCCCCGCCCCACGGCCGGTCCCGGACCCCACGCCCCGGCCCAGCCGCCAGGGCGCCCCGGGTCAGGCGGGGTCGCGGCCCGGCTCGCGCGGGCCGCGGTACAGGTTGTCGATCTCGTGGGCGTAGTCGCGGGCGATCGCGGCCCGCTTCAGCTTCAGCGAAGGGGTCAGGTGGCCGCGCGCCTCCGTGAAATCGGCCTGGAGGACGGTGAAGCGGCGGATCGACTCGGCGCGCGACACCAGCCGGTTCGCCTCGTCGACCGCCCGCTGAAGGTCCGCCCGCAGCTCCTCGTCCCGCACCAGCTCGTAGATCGGCACGCCCAGCTTCTTGTGCATCTGGCGCCAGTGCAGCAGGCCGTCCGGCTCCAGGGTGATCAGGGCGGTGATGTAGGGCCGGTTGTCGCCGATCACCATGCACTGGCCGACCAGGGGGTGGGCCCGCAGCCAGTCCTCCAGCGGCGCCGGGGCCACGTTCTTGCCGCCGGAGGTGATGATGATGTCCTTCTTGCGGCCGGTGATGGTGAGGTACCCGTCGGCGTCGAGCTCGCCGATGTCCCCGGTCGGCAGCCAGCTCCCGTACGGGACGCCCTGGCCGCTGTTCCAGTACCCGGCGAAGACGTGGCGCCCGCCCAGCAGCACCTCGCCGTCGTCCGCGATCCGTACGGCCGTGCCGGGCAGCGGCCAGCCGACCGTGCCGAGCCGGGGCCGCTGCGGAGGGGTCACGGTCGAGGCGCCGGTCGTCTCCGTGAGCCCGTACCCCTCGAAGACCTCGATGCCGGCGCCGGTGTAGAACGCGGCGAGGCGGCGGCCGAGCGGTGAGCCGCCGGTGAGGACGTAGCGGACGCGTCCGCCGAGCGCGGCCCGGATCCGCCGGTAGACGAGCGGGTCGTACAGCGCCCGCGCGGCCCGCAGCCCGAGCCCGGGCGTCCCGCCCGCGGCGGTCTTCTCGCCGAGCCGCCCCGCGATGCGGGCGGCCCGGTCGAAGGACGCGGCCCGGCCCATCTTCTCGGCGGTGGCCCGGGCGGTGTTGTAGACCTTCTCCAGGACGTAGGGGATGGCGAGCAGGAACGTCGGCCGGAACCCGGCGAGATCCGCCAGCAGTTCCTCGGTGGCGATGCTCGGCGCGTGCCCGAGCTTCACCCGGGCCCGCAGGCATCCGACCGCGACCATCCGCCCGAAGACGTGGGACAGCGGCAGGAAGAGCAGGGTGGAGGCCGGGTCCTTGCTGACGGACTTGAAGACGGGGTGCAGCAGCTCCACCGCGTTGTCCACCTCGGCGAAGAAGTTGCCGTGCGTGATGACGCAGCCCTTGGGCCGGCCGGTCGTGCCCGAGGTGTAGATGAGGGTGGCGACGGCCTCCGGCGTACGGGCGGCCCGCCGTGCGTGCACCACCGCGTCGGGCAGGTGCTCGCCGGCCTTGACGAGCCGGGCGACGGCGCCGGTGTCGAACTCCCACAGGTGGGCCAGCCAGGGCAGGTTGGCCCGCTCGGCGCTGATGATCCGCGCCTGCGCGGTGTCCTCGACTGCGCAGGCGACGGCGCCGGAGTCCTGGATGATCCAGCGCACCTGGAGGGCGGAGGAGGTGGGGTAGATCGGTACGGTGACCAGCCCGGCGGCCCATCCGGCGAAGTCGAGCAGGGTCCACTCGTAGGTCGTACGGGCCATGATGGCGAGCCGGTCGCCCTCCTTCAGCCCCTCCGCGATCAGGCCCTTCGCGACGGCGAGCACCTCGGCGGCGAACCGGGCCGCGGTCACGTCGTGCCAGTGCCCGTCCCGGTCCTTGCGCGCGAGCACCGCCTCGTCGGGCGCCTCGCGGGCGTTGTCGAAGGGGATGTCCCCGAGCGAGCCCCGCTCGGGCACGCCCGCCAGCGCGGGCACCCGTACTTCGCGCACCACCCCGCCGACGGTGGTCTTGGCGGGTTCGACGGGTCCGACGGGCCCGGCCGGCCTGAGCTCGGCTCCCACGGTGCACTCTCCTCGGCTGGGGCAGCGAGTTACCGCCGGTAATGTACGCAGCGGTAACCCCGCCCGACCACCCCCGCGACCTCCTTCTTCACCGACGCTCCACGCTTCCCCCTCCCCGTGCGCGTCAAGAGGCGCTTCCCGGCCAGCCGGATCGAATGCATTTATCTACGTAATTTCAGGTGGCACCGACCCCCGCGCCCGACCCCCGCGCCCGACTCCCGGCAAGAAAAGAGGGCCACTGGATGTGGCCCTCCACCCCTACCGACGATTCGGCCGATTCGGCCGATTCCGAGGATTCAGCCGAGCAGCGCCTTCACCGCGGCGATCACCGGAACTCCGGCTTCTCCGACGAGCGCCGCGATTCCGGAGAACGTCCGGAGCAGTTTGTTGAAGCGGCCTTCGGAAGGATTCGAACTGATCTCCTCGATGGCCGCGTCCACCTCCGCCCGGTCGCTCTCGTCGAGGTGTTCGCGCATCGCCCGGACTTCGTCGAGGAGCTTCTGCAGGGCCGGCGAGCCCGCCTCGGGGACGCCCACGTGCTTTCCGCCGGCGACGATGTCGCCGGAGCCGCTGTGCTCCGCCTTGCCGATGCTCCCGGACCCGTACTGCGTGTACTGGTCACCCATCAACGCCCCCCGATGTTTCCGGAGCCGCTGTGCTGCGCCCTGCCGATGCTCCCCGCCCCGTACTGCTCGATGTGATCACCCATGACGGCGTGCTTCACGTTGTAGACCACCTGCGCGGTGTCGGGCCGGCCGATCGCCTTGGTGATCTCCATGACGAGGGCCTGGATCTCGCTGTGCTCCGTGGACCACACGGCATCGCGCTGTGTGCCGGAGGTGTTGAGGACCAGACCGTAGAGCGGGGGCTTGCCGATCACCGTGACGAGCTGCCAGATCAGCAGACCCAGCACGACGACCAGCAGGACGACCCCGATTTCGCCGGCGGCGGCCGCCACGATCCCGCCGATGATGAGGGTGATGAGCGCACGGCCGATGAACCTTTTCCATGCCGCGCCCTTGTCCACCTCCAGAATGCGCTGTCCGACGTGGGAGATGTTGCGCAGCGGATAAGCCTCACCGTCGACCCACAGCACGCCTTCCTGCACCCGGACTTCAACGGTTGATTGGCTACGCGCCATATCTCGCCCCCCTTGACTGTTTTTAGGAGTTCTCGGCACGCAGTGTAGGGCGGGCGCGATCGGTTACGCAGGGTTCGGACAATTTCAATTTAGTGATGATCAATTCGCCATTCCGCTTGACACGAAGCGCGACGATGACTTTCTCGCACACCCTTGCTAACCGGCGCCTTTCCCGGCATCGGGCGGACACTCACCACAGCGGCCAGGCACGGGGGCCCGGAAGGCGCGGTCGCAGCCGTCGCAGTTCTGGAGCGGATCCGGCCGTCTGACGGGCGGGGCCGCCGGGGTGGCCGGGGCCGCCGGGAGGCGGGGCGGCAGCTGCGCCTTGAGGCGGTAGGCGATCAGCCCCGCCGCGTGGCGCAGATCGACGGGAAGGTCCGCGGCCAGGGCGCGGCGTACGGCCTCGGGCGCGGCCCCGCGCTCCAGCCAGGCCGAGACCCCGGGCGCGAGCCGCACCACGTCGCGCTCGGCGAGCAACAGCCGGGGGTCTTCGCTCCGGAGCCCCGCGAGCAGGTCCACGGCTTCCTGACGAACCGGCCCGGCGGGACCGGCCGCCGCAGGCTCGGGATCGGGCTCGGGTTCGGGGTCGGGTTCGGGCGGCGGTGCGGGGACGGGCTCAGGCGGCGCCGACGGCTCCGGCGCGGGGGCCCGTACGGGCTCGGGCAGCGGCTCCGGCCCTCGTACGGGCTGCTCGCACGCCTCCGGAGGCGACGGCGGCTGCCGCACCGCGGCCCCCGGGCTGTTGTACGAGTACGTACGGGTCACCACCTGCCCGGTGGCCAGCCGCTCGCGCCGCCGCTCCAGGTACCCGTGCCGCTCCAACTCCCGCAGCGCCGCGGCGACCCGGGCCTCGCCCTCCGCGGACCGCCCGGCCAGGGCCTTGACCCCGATGGGCGAACCGGCGGGCAGCGACTGGATGTACAGGGCGATGCCCCGTGCGGTGAAGGACAGTTCGCGGTGCTGGGCGAGGCTGTTGCCCACCACCGTGAAGTGACGGGCGTGCCGCACGTTGACGTGGACGACACCTGATCGGGGGGTCCCGGCGGGAACACGGGACGCTGCGGACGCGTGGGCGCTAAGCTGCTGAAGAGCCATGGGGAAGGCTGAAGCTTCCTACTTGGTCAGGCCCTCGACCGGGATGCCAGTCCCGCCGGGGGCCGTCTCATGTCTGCGGTTGTCGGGGCGAGCATATGCCCGGCAACCGGCACCAAATCCAGCCCAGTTGGCACAGTTCACCCATCCGAGGGATGGCGCACGGGCACGGGCACGGGGTGGGTTTGGTCGGTTGGTTCTCTCACCGTGACTAGGTACTTATGCGTCTAAGCACGCCGGGTCGCGGCGCCCGGCGACCCGGTGGCCAGCGGGACGTCCGCCCACACCACCTTGGTCGGCGCCGGCCCTTCCCGTACGCCCCAACGGTCCGCGAGCCCTTCGACGATCACCAGCCCCCGCCCCGGGTCGCGGCGAACCGGGATCCGGTCACCCCGCGTATCGGTCACCTCGATCCGCAGCACCCCTCCGGCGACGGCGAGCACCAGCCGGAAGTCCCGCCCGGGCACGCGCCCGTGCGTCACGGCGTTCGCGGCGAGCTCGGCCACGACCTGGGCCGGATCGACCAAGGGCAGCCCCCACGCCCTCAGTTGCTCGACGGCGAGCAGCCGGGCCAGTCGGGCCCCTCGCGGGGTGGAGGAGAGTCGTACGTCGAACCGGTCGGCGGCGGCCCGGACTTGGGCGAGTTGGTGATTCACGTCACACAGCGTGGCGGCGCGTGCGTACCGTGAGAAGCGGGGGCGCCCTTGCGTCCGGCCTTTGTCCGGCGCTTGTCCTGTGCTGTCGCGGCTGTCGTGAGCTGCGGCCGGGCAAGGGGGTGGGGACATTCGGCTCGTCGGAGGTGGGCGCGTGAGCGTGGACAGTGACGGTACGGAAGACGCGGGCTGGGACGTCGACCCGGAGGACGAACAGGGGGTGGCGGTCCTGGCCGCGCTCGGCCGCCAGCTGCGCGCTTGGCGGGAGGCCGCCGACCTGCGCGCCGCCGACTTCGGGCTCGCCATCGGCTACGGGGAGGACATGGTCCGCAAGGTCGAGGGCGGCAAGCGGATCCCGCGCCCCGAGTACCTGGACAAGGCGGACGAGGTGCTGCGGGCGGGTGGGCGGATCGCCGCGATGAAGGCGGACGTCGAGCAGGTCCGGTACCCGAAGAAGGTCCGGGATCTCGTGAAGCTGGAAGGCCGGGCGGTCGAACTGTCGGCGTACGGCAACCACAACATCCATGGCCTGTTGCAGACGGACGACTACACGCGGGCCCTGTTCGAGATGTGGCAGCCCCCGCAGACCATCCAGGAGGTGGAGCGCGGCTTGGCCGCCCGGATGGCGCGCCGAGCGATCTTCGATCGAAGTCCCGCACCCGCCCTGTGCTTCGTCCAGGAAGAGGTGACCCTGCGGCGCCGCATCGGGGGGACAATGGTGATGCGTGGGCAACTCGAACGCCTGCTGAAGGTTGCCGAGCTGCGCCACGTGACGATCCAGGTCATGCCCACCGGTCTCGAGGAGCATGCCGGAATGGGTGGGTTGATCCAAGTGCTGAAGTTCGCGGACGGATCGGCGGTAGGGCGCTCCGAAGGGGCGTTCAACGGCCGTGCCGTCTCCGATCCGAGGCAGGTCCGGATCCTTGAGCAGTGCTATGCCATGATCCGGTCCCAGGCTCTCACGCCACGGGAGTCCGTCGCATTCATCGAGCAAGTGCTGGGAGAGACATGATCCACGAGTCCGAGCTGGAGTGGTTCAAGAGCAGCTACAGCGACAGCGGTGACATCAACGACTGCGTCGAGGTGGCCAACACCCCCACCACGATCCACGTCCGCGATTCGAAAGTCCTCCGCCTCCCCCACCTCAGCTTCGCCCCACAGGCATGGGCCGAGTTTGTGAGGCACACGTCATGACGCTGGAGTGGTTCAAAAGCAGCTACAGCGACGGCAGCGAAGGCGACTCCTGCGTCGAGGTGGCCACGACCCGCGCCACGGTCCACGTCCGGGATTCGAAGGACCACCGCCTCGCCCATCTCTCCTTCACCGCGCAGGCATGGGCCGAGTTCGTGAAGCACACGTCATGACGCCGCTCGACTGGTTCAAGAGCAGCTACAGCAGCGGCAGCGAGGGCGACTCCTGCGTCGAGGTGGCCAACACCCCCGCCACGATCCACGTCCGCGACTCCAAAGACCACCGCCTCCCCCACCTCGCCTTCGCCCCCCACGCCTGGGCGGGATTCATCGCGCAGACCTGACGCCCCGAGCGCATTAGCATGGACATGATCCAGCGCAATCGGGTCATGTCGGGGGGAACCAGATGTCGTTCGACGCGGAATGGGCGCAGCACAAGGCTGACGTCCTGGCCGGGCAGTCGCCCTCGATGCGGCTCGACCAGGTCGCGCCGCAGGCGACCGGCCCCGCCGGGGGGCTGCTCGCCGGGGCCGGGTCCATCAACGGCAACGCCCACCTCCTCATCGAGATCGCCGCGCTGCTGCACGAGGGCCGCCCGGACGGCGATGCCTCCACCATGGCCCGCGCCCCCCGCGCGCACGCCGACGTATCGGCCCAGACCCTGCGCTTCGCCCGGTTCGCCGACGACCAGGTCAAGGACACGGTCGCCCTGCTCGCCGCCCTGGCCACCCGCCTGAAGACCACCGGCACCGCCTTCGCGCAGGTGGACGACGACACCGCCCGGGCCTTCCTCGACGGCCTCCTCACCGGGGGCCGATACGTGAAGCCGGAGTCCAGATGAGCGGGTTGAGCTACCGCGGCGACGTCGAGTTCCTGGAGGAGTGCTCCCCGACGCTGGTGGAACGCAACGCAGCCGAGTTCCGCCGGCTGCGCGACCTCCTCGTCCAGGTCGAGGAGCCGGCCCGGCGGGCGGAGACCCGTACCCAGTGGCAGAGCGACGGCAGCCACACGTACACCGCCCGCCTCTCCGAGGCCCGCATGCTGGTGACCCAGCTGGCCGAGGGCTACGACAAGGCGGCGAGCGCCCTGCACGCCTACGCCCTGGCCCTGGGCACCGCCAAGTCCCACTACGGCAACGGCAAGCGCGCCGAGCGGGCGCTCGCCGCGCTGATCGCGACGAAGGGCACCGCGATCACCCGCACGGCGCAGGAGGCCGAACCGATGCGCCAGTGGGAGGACATGCGGGCGACGACCGGGTTCCTCGACGGTCTCGCCGAGCTCACGATGGACGTGGACGACATCCGGGACGAGGCGAACCGGCTCCACGACGACGCGGGCGGGAACTTCCGGCTGGCGAAGACCGCGGAGCAGGAGGCCCGGAGCAGCTGCGTGCACGCGCTGAAGCAGGCGTACGAGCTGCTCCCCGAGTTCGTCGTGAAGGGCGGCGGCGACCGCCCCGACCTGTACGCGGCGATGGCCGACATCCGGCGGGAGGCGGCCGAGGCCCGCACCGACCCCCTGACCCGCCTGCCCGGCGGCGGCCCGAAGCGGGAGATGACCGGGCCGGTCGGCCCGGACACGCTGGTCTCGCCGCAGCTGCGGGACATCCGGATGAAGGTGGCGGGGCTGCCCGACGCGGCCGACACCTACTGGATCCCGAACGTCACCGACGGCATGCGCGCGGACTGGATCTCCCAGAACAAGCAGGTCCTGCGCGCGGCCGCCGCGCACGCGGGCGTGCCCGAGGACCTGCTCGCGGGCGTGGCCTGGCAGGAGGTCGGCGGCTGGCAGCCCGGCTTCGCCGACGACCTGGTCGGGGCGGTGCGCGAACAGGCCGAGGCGCCCTGGGGGCTGAGCCCCGTCGCCCCGCGCAACCTCCCGGACCGGCTCGGCGGGGCCTCGGACGAGACCTCGTACGGCCCCATCGCGATCCAGCTGCGGCGCGGTGCCGAGGTGCTGGGCTACGACCCCGAGCGCCTCACCGAGCAGCAGCGCGGCCTGGTGGAGCAGGCGCTCCAGGACCCGAGGGAGAACGCCTTCATCGCCGGGGCCTACCTGGCGCAGATCAAGGCGGAGACGAGCTTCGCCGATGTCCCGGCGGACCGGCTGACGGAGGCCCAGAAGCGGGAGATCGCCGCACGCTACAACGGCGGCCCCTACTGGGACCTGGGCAAGGCCCAGGGGTACGGTGACCGGTTCGTCGACGACCTGGGCCGAGCGAAGGAGGCCATGCGATGAGGCTCCGCCGCGAGAGCATCGACCTGCCCGAGGACCGGGGCTGCCTCCAGTGGGTGCTGGGCGTCCCGCTCGCCCTCCTCTACGCGCCCGCGGTGTACTTCTGCGTACTGCTGCTGATCGCGGAGGCGGACCCGGGCGACGGCCGCATGCGCGCCGACATGCGCTCGGGCGCCCACGCCGTGTACTTCATCTGCCTGCTCGGACTGCTCGTCTGCCTGCTCCCGGTGTACCGCCGGACCATGAACCGCTGGTGGTACGCGCTGCCGGCGCTGCTCTCGGCGGTCGCCTGGATCCGCATCGCGACCCTCTAGCCCGGCCCGCCGCGCCCCGGCACGCCCCGGCACGCCACAGCCCCCGCCCGGACGGGGCGGGGGCTGCGGCGAGTGCGGGCGTCAGGCGCGGTGCGTCGGGCGCGGGCGTCAGGCGGGGACGGCGACCGGCTCGGGCTTGGCGGCCTCGGCGGGCGCCGGGGCGGGCTCGTCGAGCGGGGAGGCCGAGGCGGAGGCGTAGGCCTCCTTGTCCAGGATCCCCTCGCGGGCCGAGACGATGACCGGGACCAGGGCCTGGCCGGCCACGTTGGTGGCGGTGCGCATCATGTCCAGGATCGGGTCGATCGCCATCAGCAGGCCGACACCCGCCAGCGGCAGGCCCAGCGTCGACAGGGTCAGGGTCAGCATGACCGTGGCGCCGGTCAGACCGGCCGTGGCGGCCGAGCCGATGACCGAGACGAAGGCGATGAGCAGGTACTCCTTGATGCCCAGCTGCACGTCGAAGATCTGCGCGATGAAGATCGCGGCGAGCGCCGGGTAGATCGCGGCGCAGCCGTCCATCTTCGTGGTGGCGCCGAACGGGACGGCGAAGGAGGCGTACTCCTTCGGGACGCCGAGGCGCTCGGTGACCTTCTGGGTGACCGGCATGGTGCCGACCGAGGAGCGGGAGACGAAGGCGAGCTGGATGGCGGGCCAGGCGCCCTTGAAGAACTGGATCGGGCTGACCTTGGCGACCGTGGCGAGCAGCAGCGGGTACACGCCGAACATCACCAGGGCGCAGCCGATGTAGACGTCGGCGGTGAAGGTCGCGTACTTGCCGATGAGCTCCCAGCCGTACGTGGCGATCGCGGTGCCGATCAGGCCGATGGTGCCGATCGGGGCGAGGCGGATGACCCACCACAGGGCCTTCTGGAGCAGTTCGAGCACGGACTCGGCGAGGTCGAGGACGGGCTTGGCCTTGCCGCCGAGCTGGAGGGCGGCGATACCGGCGACGACGGCCAGGAAGACGATCTGGAGGACCTTCAGCTCGGTGAACGGCGTGACGATGTTCGTCGGCACGATCCCGGTCAGGAAGTCGATCCAGGAGCCGGTCTTCTTCGGCTCCTTGCCGTCGGCGGCGGTGAGGCCGGTGCCCGCGCCGGGGTCGGTCAGCAGGCCGATCGCGATGCCTATGCCGACCGCGATCAGCGAGGTGATCATGAACCAGAGCAGCGTGCGCGAGGCGAGCCGCGCGGCGTTGTTCACCTTCCGCAGGTTGGTGATGGACACCAGGATCGCGAAGAAGACGAGCGGGGCGATGGCCAGCTTCAGCAGCTGGATGAAGATGTCGCCGGTCTTCTCGAGCGTGGTGCCGAGCCAGCTGACGTCCTGGCTGCGGGCGATCCAGCCGAACAGGACGCCCAGGACCAGACCGGCGAGGATCTGGGCCCAGAACGGGAACTTGAACGAGGCCTTGGCGGGAGCCTGGGCCTGGGGGGACGCGGACACGAACACGCTCCTGGGGTGACGCACGAAGACAGGGGGGAGGTTCTGCGGGAGGGGTGGTGTGGTGCGGCAGCAGCCAGGGGCACCTCCCGGGCGAAGCCCGGGGGAGGAGCGCGGCCGGCCGGGACCGCTGCTGTATCGATTCAGCGCGCGGGGCGGATCAACAGCAACAGGCCGCGGTCGCGCGGCGGCAGAGGTCGACGTCCAGGCGCGCCACGAGCGGAACGCTCACGGTCATCGGGTGCGCGGCTGTGGTCAACATGTTGAACACGCTAACACCTACCCTTTGGGAATCTCAAAGGGGTTCTTTGAGGCGGGAAAACACGACCGCCCCAGCGCTGCGGGCGTTCTACCCGGCTCTGGGGCGGTTCGGTGTGTGAGGAAGCTAACGGACCGCTACGGGGTCACGCGCGCCGCGTCGTCGGCCGCGTCCTCCTGGCTGCGGTTCGCGGCGAGCTTCTGCTTCGCGCCCGCGACCCGGCCGGAGATCTGCTGGGACATCTCCTCGCGCTGCTTGCGCAGGAGCACGAAGGAGAGCGGGGCGGAGATGACGAGGGCCAGCAGCACGACCCAGGCGACGTTGGCCTCGCCGAGGCCGGCGGGCACCCAGCCGAGGTTGACCAGGACGGCCACGATGACGAGGCATCCGACGAAGATGCCCAGACGCATCGCGGTGTAGCGGATCGTCGCGCTCGGCTTGAGGGACACGGTGACCCCTTCTTTCTCGTCTTCGTACGGCGGCACGTGCCCGTCCAGTGAAGCACGCCGGTCCACCGCTCCGGCCCGCTGGGGTCGCGGCCCGGCCGGGTCAGTACAGCGGCAGCAGCATCGTGATGTCGTCGCGGTCGTCGCCGGGGGCGACGCGGATGGCGTCGGGGACCCGGCCGACCTCCTTGTAGCCGCAGGACTCGTAGAAGCGCTCCAGGCCGAGGCCGCCGCGGCAGCCGAGGCGGATCGCGTCGATGCCCTCCAGGGAGCGGGCCGCGTCGGCCGCCGCGGCCATTAGGTCGCGGCCGTAGCCCTTGCCCTGGTGGCGCGGGTGGACCATCACCGTGTAGGCCCACACCCAGTGCAGCTGGAGGCGGTGCGTGTTGTGGGTCAGGAACGCGGTCGCGGCGACCTCGCCGGTCTCGTCGCGCCCGACCAGGAGCCGGCTGCCGCCGTCGGCGACCGCGGCCAGCTGCTTGATCAGCGCCGGGCGGATGTCGTCGGCGGTGACCGGGGGTACGAAGCCCACGGCGCCGCCCGCGTTGGAGACGTCGGCCCACAGCGACAGCATGCCTTCGCGCAGGGCGGGGTCGATGACCGGATCCAGGGTGAAAGTAAGGGTCACGACTGAAGATTATCCATTACGGGCAGCAGGGGCAACGAAGCCCCGGCCCGCACTGCGGACCGGGGCTCGTGACGTGCCGCGCGGCTGCCCGCGCGATGCCCGGGCCGTGCCCCGGGCGATGACCGCGCGTCAGACGCGCATCGCCTGCGGCGTCTCGCGCAGGCCCGCGTCCGGGCCGGGGTACTCGCGGATGATCTCGTAGCGCGTGTTGCGCTCGACCGGGCGGAAGCCCGCCTCGCGGATCAGCTCCAGCAGGTCCTCGCGGCCCAGCTTGTTCGGGGTGCCGTAGTTGTCCGCGTCGTGCGTGATCTTGTACTCGACGACCGAGCCGTCCATGTCGTCCGCGCCGTGCTGGAGCGCGAGCTGGGCGGTCTGCACGCCGTGCATCACCCAGAAGACCTTGACGTGCGGCACGTTGTCGAACAGCAGGCGGGAGACGGCGAAGGTCTTCAGGGCCTCGGCGCCCGTCGCCATCGTCGTCCGCGCCTGGAGCTTGTTGCGGACCTTGCCGTCCTGCATGTCCACGAAGTCGTGCTGGTAGCGCAGCGGGATGAAGACCTGGAAGCCGCCGGTCTCGTCCTGGAGCTCGCGCAGCCGCAGCACGTGGTCCACGCGGTGGCGCGGCTCCTCGATGTGCCCGTACAGCATCGTCGAAGGGGTCTTGAGGCCCTTCGAGTGCGCCAGCCGGTGGATGCGCGACCAGTCCTCCCAGTGGGTGCGGTGGTCGACGATGTGCTGGCGCACCTCCCAGTCGAAGATCTCCGCGCCGCCGCCGGTGAGCGACTCCAGGCCGGCCTCGATCAGCTCGTCCAGGATGTCCGAGGCGGACATGCCGGAGATCGTCTCGAAGTGGTGGATCTCCGTCGCCGTGAACGCCTTCAGCGAGACGTTCGGCAGCGCCTTCTTCAGCTCGGACAGCGAGCGCGGGTAGTAGCGCCACGGCAGGTTGGGGTGCAGGCCGTTGACGATGTGCAGCTCGGTGAGGTTGTCGTTCTCCATGGCCTTGGCCAGGCGCACGGCCTCTTCGATGCGCATCGTGTACGCGTCCTTCTCGCCCGGCTTGCGCTGGAACGAGCAGTACGCGCACGAGGCGGTGCACACGTTCGTCATGTTGAGGTGGCGGTTGACGTTGAAGTGGACGACGTCGCCGTTCTTGCGCGTGCGCACCTCGTGGGCGAGGCCGCCCAGCCAGGCCAGGTCGTCCGACTCGTAGAGGGCGATGCCGTCCTCACGGGTCAGCCGCTCGCCGGAACGGACCTTCTCCTCCAGCTCGCGCTTGAGCCCAGCGTCCATCAGGCGGTCGCCTCCTCTAGATGCCTGTCCTGCAACCCGTCCAACCGTACTCTCAGCCTTCCTCGGGAAGTTCCCCGACCCGGTTCTCCCACTTCGTCGAGAGCACGATGGTGGTGCGGGTGCGGGAGACGCCCTTGGTGCCGGAGAGCCTGCGGATGATCTTCTCCAGGCCGTCCACGTCGTTGGCGCGCACCTTCAGCATGAAGGAGTCGTCGCCCGCGATGAACCAGCAGTCCTCGATCTCCGCGAGGTCGCGCAGCCGCCGGGCGACGTCCTCGTGGTCGGCGGCGTCGGACATGGAGAGGCCGATCAGCGCGGTGACGCCGAGGCCGAGCGAGGCCGCGTTCACGGTCGCGCGGTAGCCGGTGATCACACCGGCCGACTCCAGCCGGTTGATGCGGTCGGTGACGCTGGGGCCGGAGAGGCCCACGAGACGGCCCAGCTCCGCGTACGAGGCACGACCGTTCTCGCGAAGTGCCTGGATGAGCTGCCTGTCCACCGTGTCCATTACGTGGAGCCTTCCATTATTCGGCGATCCTGCAAGTTTAGGTATAGAATCTAAGGCACACAGGGTCAACACCCTGTGAATCTTTCAACAGATCAATGACGATCTTCAGGAGTGGTTCACCGTGTACACGATCGAGATGGCCTACGCACACATGCGACAGCTCCAGGAGCTGGCCAACCGATCCCGCACCGACCAGCCGTCCGCCGCGCACCGCGTGGACAAGACCCGCAGGCCGCGCAGCACCAAGAAGCGCTAGCCACCGCTTGCCCCGGGAGGCCGGGAGCCGCCCAGCTCCCCCTCCCAACGGCGGTACAGCCGGTGCGGCACCCCTGCCGCGTCCAGCACCCGCCCCGCGACGAAATCCACCAGATCCTGGATGTGCGTCGCACCCGCGTAGAACGCCGGAGAGGCGGGCAGCACGACCGCGCCCGCCTCGTCCAGCGTCACCAGATGCTTCAGCGTCTGCCCGTTCAGCGGGGTCTCCCGCACACAGACCACCAGCCGCCGCCGCTCCTTGAGCGTCACGCTCGCCACGCGCTGGAGCAGGTCCTTCGACAGCCCGAGCGCCACCCCCGCCACGCACGCCGTGGACGCGGGGACGACGAGCATCCCCTTGACGGGGTACGAACCCGAACTCGGCCCGGCCGCCAGATCCCCCGCACCCCAGTAGCGCACGTCGGCCAGGTCCGGGCGGGCGAAGGCGGCGGGCTTGCCGTCCGCCCCGCGCTCCAGCCACTCCCCCAGATCGTCCCGCCAGTGCGCGTCCCGGAAGGCGATGCCGGTCTCGTCCAGCAGGGTGAGCCGCGAGGCCCGGCTCACCACCAGGTCGACGCTCTCCCCCGCCGCGAGCAGCCCGCGGAGCACCGCCGCCGCGTACGGGGTCCCGGAAGCCCCGGAAACCCCCACCACCCACGGGGTGCGCTTGCGCTCAGTCATACCTCCGAGACTATCCGGCCACGCCTGGGCAGGGGTCGGTCAGGTGCCCGGCGCGGACCGGCGGCGGGTCACGAATCCAGGACGGCGCGGGGTTCAGCCCACCCGGCCGACCTTGATGACGTACACCGTGACCGTCTCGCCGTCGGGGCGGTACAGCACCCGCCATGCGCCCACGTGGAGCCGCCAGTAGCCGGAGCCGCCCAACGCGCGCGCCTCCTCCGGGTGCCAGTCGTCGGCCAGCCCGCCGATCGCGGCGGCGCACGCCTTGGCGCCCACAGGATCGAGAACACGGAGTCTCCGGAACTCCTCCATCGCCGGAAGCTCCCAGACAACGGTGTGCCTCATTGCGCGGCCTGCCGGTCCTCGTCCTCCAACTGGGCCATGAAGGCGTCATGGCCGACCGGCGTCGCGCTCCTGTCGGCCTCGCGCCGTCGGGCTTCCGCGACGTCGGCCTCGTCCCTCAGCCTCCGGAGCTCCTCCAGCTCCTCTATCGGCACGAGCGCGGCCGCCGGCTTTCCGTACTCGCTGATCAGGATCTGCTCGTGGCCATGGCGAACCCTGCCTACAAGCTGTCCGAGGTGGTTGCGGGCCTCGACGAGCGAAACGGTCTCCATGCCAAAACTGTACACACTCGCAGGTCCGTACAGGCTGCCTGCGTGCGCTGCCGCTCTAGAAGGTCAGGCCCCGGGCCGCGAGGTCCAGCACGGCGCACACGAAGAGGGCGATCCCGATGAACCCGTTGACCGTGAAGAAGGCGCGGTTCAGGCGGGACAGGTCGTGCGGCGTCACGATGCCGTGCTCGTAGAAGAAGGCGCAGACGACGATCAGCAGGCCCGCCCAGAAGAACATCCCGGCGTCCGTGGCGAGCGCGAACCAGACCAGCAGGGCCGTGGTCACGACGTGCGCGCCGCGGGCCCCCCACAGGGCGGCCGGGACGCCGAAGCGGGCCGGGACGGACTTGACGCCCTCCGCGCGGTCCGCGGCGACGTCCTGGGAGGCGAAGATCAGGTCGAAGCCGCCGATCCAGACGCCCACCGCGAGCCCCAGGATGACCGCGTCCCAGGACCACTCACCGGTGACGGCCAGCCAGGCCCCGACCGGGCCGATCGCCTGGGCCAGGCCCAGGATGGCGTGCGGGAAGTTCGTGAACCGCTTGCCGTACGGGTAGACCACCATCGGTATCACCGCGACGGGCGCCAGAGCCAGGCAGAGCGGGTTCAGCAGCGCCGCCGCGCCGAGGAAGACGGCGAGCGCGATCCCCGCCCCGGTCCACGCGGACCGCACCGACACCGCGCCGGTGACCAGCTCGCGGCCGGCCGTACGCGGATTGCGGGCGTCGATCTCGCGGTCGATGATCCGGTTGGCGGCCATCGCGAAGGTCCGCAGGCCCACCATGCAGACGGTGACCAGCAGCAGCGTGCCCCAGTGCACGGTCCGGTCGAACCGGAACATGGCGGTGAGCGCGGCGATGTAGGCGAAGGGCAGCGCGAAGACCGAGTGCTCGATCATCACGAGCCGCAGGAACGCCTTGATCTTGTTGGTGGCCTCGGGTGCGGGGCCGGGCCCGACCACTCCGTCGGCGGTGGTCATCATGCGCAGTCCCTCCGGGGGGCTTCGAGGTGGGCCGTCGGGCCGCCCGGGGGGACGGCGCCGGTCACGCCAGGCTCCCGCGGAACTCTTCGAGGTCGGCCAGCAGCGTGTCGAGGGGCACCGGGTCGGTCTCCAGGATCAGGAAGGCCTCGGCGTCGCCCTCGGGCGGGGTGATCCGGGCGGTGAACGCGTAGTCCTCGCCGACCGGCCGGGCGTCGAGCCGCAGCACCGCGCCGGCCTCGACGGTGAACCGCCCGCCGGCGGCCAGGGCCGCCTGCAGCCGCTCCGCGAACTCCTCCGCCTCGCTGTCGCGCAGGCCCGGCAGCTCGAACCCGCCGCCCTCGCCGTGCCCGTCGGGCCCGCCGTCGGCCCAGTCCAGCATCAGCGCCCAGACGTCGCCGGGGCCGGCGAACTCCTCCGGGGAGACGCCCGCCTCCTCGGCGGCCCGCCGGACGCCGGGGTCGGCCGGGTCCAGCTCGGGGCGCACGAGGGCCACGTACGTCTCGCCGCCGAGGAAGAGGGCCGGGCCGCCCATCGCGATCGGGCTCACAGGCCGGGACCATCCCCGCAGCGGCGGGGAGCACACGCCCGCGTCCTCTCCGCGTCCATCCTGTCCGAGCAACTCACAGGCCGTACTCCTTCCAACGTCGTGTCACCCGTTCGGCGGTCGCCGGGTCGGACTCGACCATGTCGGGCCAGCCGCCGTCGCGGGTGTAGCCCTCCTCGGGGAGCTTCTTGGTGGCGTCGATGCCCGCCTTGCCGCCCCAGAACTGCTGGTAGGACGCGTGGTCCAGATGGTCCACGGGGCCCTCGACCACCGTCAGGTCACGGGAGTAGTCGGTGTTGCCGAGCGCCCGCCAGGACACCTCGTGCAGGTCGTGGACGTCGCAGTCGGCGTCGACCACGATGATCAGCTTGGTCAGCGACATCATGTGCGCGCCCCAGATGGCGTGCATGACCTTCTGCGCGTGCTTCGGGTACTTCTTGTCGATCGAGACGATCGCACAGTTGTGGAAGCCGCCCGACTCGGGCAGGTGGTAGTCCACGATGTCCGGCACGATGATCTTGAGGAGCGGGAGGAAGAAGCGCTCCGTCGCGCGGCCCAGCGGGCCGTCCTCGGTCGGCGGCCGGCCCACAACGATGGACTGGAGCAGCGGGCGCCTGCGCATCGTCACGCAGTCGATCTTCAGCGCGGGGAAGGGCTCCTGCGGGGTGTAGAAGCCGGTGTGGTCGCCGAACGGGCCCTCCGGGAGGGTCTCCCCCGGCTCCAGCCAGCCCTCGATGACGACCTCCGCGTGGGCCGGGACCTGGAGCGGCACGGTCTTGCAGTCGACCATCTCGATGCGCTTGCCGGCGACGAAGCCCGCGAAGAGGTACTCGTCGATGTCACCGGGCAGCGGCGCGGTGGACGCGTACGTCACCGCGGGCGGGCAGCCGAAGGCGATCGCGACCGGCAGCCGCTCGCCGCGCTTGGCGGCCACCGCGTAGTGGTTGCGGCTGTCCTTGTGGATCTGCCAGTGCATGCCGATGGTGCGCTTGTCATGGCGCTGGAGGCGGTACAGGCCGAGGTTGCGGACACCGGTCTCGGGGTGCTTGGTGTGCGTGAGGCCGAGGTTGAAGAAGGAGCCGCCGTCCTTGGGCCAGGTGAAGAGGGCCGGGAGCTGGTCGAGGTCCACGTCGTCGCCGGTGAGGACGACCTCCTGGACGGGCGCGGACTCGCCCTTCACCTTCTTCGGCGGCACGTGCACCATCGAGCCGAGCTTGCCGAAGGCCTCGCGGACGCCGATGAAGCCCTGCGGCAGCTCCGGCTTGAGCAGGCCGCCGATCTTCTCGCTGATCTCGCCGTACGACTTCAGGCCCAGCGCCTTCAGCAGGCGGCGGTCGGTGCCGAAGACGTTCATGGCCAGCGGCATCGCCGAGCCCTTGACGTTCTCGAACAGGAGGGCCGGGCCGCCCGCCTTGTTCACTCTGTCGACGATCTCCCCCACTTCGAGGTGCGGGTCGACTTCGGCCTTGATGCGCTTGAGGTCGCCCTCCCGCTCCAGAGCCCGGAGCAGCGAGCGGAGATCGTCGTAAGCCATAGGGGCAAGTATCCGTCACCAACTACCCTGGAAGGGTCACCGGGGCCCCCAGCGGGCCCGCCGCCACTGCCCGGGAGTCGGTCCCACACCGTGCTGCGCTATCTGCCGTTCCTGCTGATCATCGCGCTGACCATCTACGCCTTCATCGACTGCCTGAACACGCCCGAGGAAGAGGTCAAGCACCTGCCCAAGGTGGTCTGGGTGATCATCATCCTGCTCTTCTCCATCGTCGGGCCGGTGGTGTGGCTGTTCGCGGGGAAGAAGCGGGCCGCGGCGGGCGGCGGACGGCCGCGCCGCACCCAGTGGGTCGCGCCCGACGACAACCCGGAGTTCCTCAAGCGCCTGCGCGACGAGCAGGAGAAGGACCGGGGCAAGGACCGGGACAAGGACCGGGACAAGGACAAGGGCTCGGACTGACGGACGGGGGCGCGGGCGCGGCCGCGGCCGCGGGCCCGCGCGCTAGGCCGCGGCGGGGGACGCGTACCGCTCGCGCAGCTCGGCCCAGTGGGCGCCGTTCCAGGCGGCCCAGTCCGCCGGCCGTCCGGCCAGCGCGGACTCCAGCAGCTCGAAGTGCTCGTGCCAGCCGGCCAGGCAGTCCAGCCGCTCGTTCTCGGGGCCGCCGCGCTCGTTCACGAAGCGGATGACCGTCGAGTCGGTCCCCACGGGCTCCAGGTGGAAGCGGATCCGCTCGTGTCCGCTCACCGTGTACTCGACGACCCGCTCGACGTCCCAGGCCGTGACGTGCCCGGTGGCCACCGTCCCGGTGTTGAGCCAGCGCAGGGTGACGGCCCCGCCGAGCCGGCGCTCCAGGACCTCGGCCCCGGCCAGCCAGCCGCGCAGCCCCTCGGGCGTGGTCAGGGCCGGCCACAGCGCCTCGTAGGCGTACGGGAAGTGCGGCTCGAAGTGGATCCGCCAGCGGTCCGCGCCGCGGCTCTCGCTGGTGCCATGGCTCACAGGAGGCATGACACCAGCGTCCCACTCCCGCCGGTCAGACGCCCGCGTACGAGTGCTTGCCGCTGAGCAGGATGTTCACGCCGTAGTAGTTCCAGATCCAGCAGGCGAAGGCGAAGAGCGCCAGGTAGGCGGCCTTGCGGCCCTTCCAGCCGGCGGTGGCCCGCGCGTGCAGGTAGCAGGCGTACGCCACCCAGGTCACGAAGGACCAGACCTCCTTGGGGTCCCAGCCCCAGTAGCGGCCCCAGGCGTCGCCCGCCCAGATCGCGCCCGCGATGATCGTGAAGGTCCACAGCGGGAAGACGGCCGCGTTGATGCGGTAGGAGAACTTGTCGAGGGAGCCCGCCGAGGGCAGCCGCTCGAGGACCGAGGAGGCGAACTTCCCCGGCTTGCCGCCGCCCGCGAGCTTGGCCTCGTAGGAGTCGCGGAAGAGGTAGAGGACCGCTCCGGCCGCGCCGATGTAGAAGACGGCGCCGCAGAAGATCGCGGTGGAGACGTGGATCCACAGCCAGTACGAGTGCAGGGCCGGGACCAGCTGGTCGCTCTCGGTGTAGAGCCAGGTCACGGCGATGCCGAGGTCCAGCAGGACCGTGGTGACGAGGATCAGGCCGAGCCAGCGGACGTTCTTCTTCAGCGCGAGCAGCACCAGGTAGGCGCCGACGGCCACCGTGGAGAAGGTGATCGAGAACTCGTACATGTTGCCCCAGGGGGCCCGCTGCACCGACATCGCGCGGGCCACGACGCCGCCCGCCTCGATGAGGAAGGCGAGCGCGGTCAGCGAGACCGCGATCCGCCCGTACAGGTCGCCCTGCACGGTGCCGCCCGCGGCGCCCGGGCCGTCCGGCACGTCACGGGTGCCCGCGGCGGAGCGGGTGACGACCTTCGGCTTGTCGAGGACGGCCGTGCTGCCGCCCTTGCCCCGGACCTGCACGGCGGGAGCGGCGGCGGCCTTGGCGGGGGTCAGCGCGGCGGCCGTACGGGCCACCTTGCTGCGGCTGCCGAAGGTCCACTCGGCGATGTGCGCGAAGAAGGCGAGCATGTAGACCGCCATCGACGAATAGATCAGGTAGTTGCTGATCTGAGCCAGGTTCTCGTTGGCTGCGGCAGCGAGCGGCGTCATCCGCGCTCTCCTTCGGGGTTTTCTTCGACAGGTTCGGCGGGCGTCGCGGTCGGCGCCTGCCCGTGCAGCGTGGCGGCGAGGTCCGCCAGCTCCTCCGGGAGCCTGGCGGACTCGCTGCGGCCGAGGCCCGCCATCTCGACGACGGTGACGCCGTCCTCGCCGGTCACCGCGCGGACCCAGATCCGGCGGCGCTGGATGAACAGGGATCCTGCCAGGCCCGCGATGGCGGCGATCGCGCCCGCGAGGGCGAGGCCGCTGCCGGGCTGGTGGGTGACGGAGAAGGTGGCCCAGCGCTCGATGCCCTCGAACTTCACGGTGCCGGCGCCGCCCGGCAGGGTCATCGTCTCGCCGGGCGCCAGCTTCTGCTTGAACGGCTGGCCCGACTCGTCCTTGTACGACTCCATCTTGGTGGTGTCGAGCTGGTACACGTTCTGCGGCAGGCCCGAGTCCACGCCGAGGCTGCCGTGCCAGGCGTTGAGCATGAGCCGCGGCATGAAGATGTCCGGGAACTGGGAGAACATCGTGCCCTGGCCCTCGCCGGCGAACGTCGGCACGAAGACGGCCTTGAAGCCGAGCTGCTCCTTCTTGCCGTCCTTGTCCTTGTAGCCGTCGGTGACCTTGATGGCACCGGTGGAGGTGAGGTTGGCGTCCTGCGGGAGCACCGGCACGGCGTCCTTGAAGACCACCTTGCCGGTGGGGTCGGTCACCGAGACCACCGGCGCGTAGCCGTGGCCGAGCAGGTAGACCTTGGAGCCGTCGACCTCGAGCGGCTCGTTGACCTGGATCTCGCGCTTCCGCGGGGTGCCGTGCGCGCCGTCGGAGAAGGTGACGTACGCCTTGAAGTCGCGCGGGGTGCCCTTCTGCGGGCCGGTCAGCTCGTAGGTCGCGTCGAACTTGTCGAGCGTGAACGAGAAGGGCGGCAGGTCGTCGGGGTCGAAGAGGGCGCCGGACTTGAAGTCGTCGTACTGGGTGAGCGTGTTCGAGAAGCCGCTGCCGCGCAGGACGAGCTTGCCGCCCTCGGACTTGAAGTACTGGCCCCAGGCGAAGGCCACCAGCATCACGATCAGCGCGACGTGGAAGATCAGGTTGCCGGCTTCGCGCAGGTAGCCCTTCTCCGCGGCGACGGAGTTCGCGCCGCCCGCCGCCTCGGTGCGGAAGCGCCGCCCGGCGAGCAGCGACTTCGCGTGCGCGAGCACCTCGTCCGCGGAGGAGGCCGTGCGCCACGTCGTGTAGGCGGGCAGCCGGTCGAGCCGCTTGGGGGCGCCCGGCGGGCGGCCGCGGAGCTGGCCGACGAACTGCCAGGAGCGCGGCAGGATGCAGCCGATCAGCGAGACGAAGAGCAGCAGGTAGATCGCGGAGAACCACACCGAGCCGTAGACGTCGAAGAGCTGGAGCTTCTCGGCGACGGTGACCCAGGACGGGTTGTCCCTCTTCCAGACGGCGACCTTCATGGCGTCGACGTCGGTCTGCGGGATGAGGGAGCCGGGGATGGCGCCCAGGGAGAGCAGGAAGAGCAGGATCAGCGCGACCCGCATGGAGGTGAGCTGCCGCCAGAACCAGCGGGCCCAGCCGACCACGCCGATGCCGACGGGGCCGCGGTCCTCGACGGGGGCGGTGGAGAGCTGGGAGCCGGCCGCCGCCTCGGCCGCGTCGGTGTCCGTGTTCGCGTCCGTGTCTGTGTCCGTGTCAGCGGACTCGTGGGGCGCCTCGGTGGACGTGTTGTCTGTCGTACTCATGTCCGTGTAGTCCTCAGATCCCCACCGTGAAGCCTTGGGTCCAGCTCTGCATGTCGCTGACGATGCTGTCCCACATTCCTGTGACGAGCAGCAGACCGGTCAGGATCAGCATGCCGCCACCGATGCGCATGACCCACGCGTAGTGCTTCTTCACCCAGCCGAACGCGCCGAGCGCCTTGCGGAAGGCGATCGCGGCGAGGATGAAGGGCAGGCCGAGACCCAGGCAGTAGACCACGGTCAGCAGCGCGCCGCGGCCGGCGCTCGCCTGGTCGAGGGAGAGCGTGGTGACGGCCGCGAGGGTCGGGCCCATGCAGGGCGTCCAGCCGACGCCGAAGAGCACGCCGAGCAGGGGCGCGCCGAGCAGACCCGCCGTCGGCTTCTTGTGGAAGCGGAACTCCCGCATCGTCAGGCCCGGGATCGCGCCCATGAAGAAGAGGCCCATGAGGATCACCACACCGCCCAGCACCCGGGAGATGATCTCGGTGTTCTCCCGGAGGGTCTCGCCGAAGTAGCCGAAGAGGGCTCCCGTGGAGACGAAGACGGCGGTGAAGCCGGCGATGAACAGGAGCGCGCCGGCCAGCATCCGGCCGCGCCGCGCCTCGGCGAGGTCGGCTCCGCTGACCCCGGTCACGTAGGAGAGGTAGCCGGGAACCAGGGGCAGCACGCAGGGCGAGAAGAAGGACACCAGTCCCGCGAGCAGCGAGATCGGCAGGGCCAGCAGCAGCGCGCCGCTGAGGACCGTCTCGTTCACCCCGGTGGCCTCGGCGGCGAGGACGTAGTCGACCACGAGGTCACTGCTCCGCGAGGACCGGGTCGATCATCGAGCGCAGCTGTTCCTCGTTGACCGCGACGAGGGTGCGGGCGGCGATTCTGCCCTGCTTGTCGAGGATGATCGTGGAGGGGATGGCCGACGGGTTGAGGGTGCCCTTGGGGAAGCGCAGTATCAGCTTCCCGGCGGGGTCGTAGAGGCTCGGGTAGGTGATCCCGTAGCTCTCCTCGAAGGCGGTCGCGTTCTGCTTGCTGCTGTCGCGGGTGTTGATGCCGACGAAGGCGACGTCCTTGCCGGCGTCGGCCATCTCCTTGGAGACCTTCGCGAAGTACGGGGCTTCGGCGCGGCACGGCGGGCACCAGGAGCCCCATACGTTGAGGACGACGACCTTGCCCTTGAGCTCGGTGGTGTCCAGGGTCTTGCCGTCGACGGTCTCGCCGTCGAGCTTGGGCGCCTCGGTGCGCTCACCGGCCGCGACGGTGGAGATGCCGCCCTTGCCCACGACGTAGTTGCCGCCGGAGCCGCCGGAGGGCTTGCCGCCGTCCGAATCGTCGCAGGCCGTCAGGGTCATGACGCCCGCGACGGCGGCTGCGGTCAGCAGGAGTGCGCGGCGGCCGGCGGGCGAGGAGCTACGTCGACGGGCACTGGCGCGGCTAAGGCTCATGTGAAAAGTTTCGCATGAGCGAAATGCGGATCTACCGCACCCCCCGAAGGGCCGTGAAGGTGCTGGTCAGGCAGCGGCGAGGTACGCGGCCCAGCCGACGCCGGGCGACTGGCCGGGGCCCAGGGCGCGGAGCTTGGCGAGCACCTTGGGGTCCTGGACGTCCAGCCAGTCGGTGAACTGCCGGAAGGATACGAGCCGTACATCCCTTTTGTCCGCCATGCCCTTGAGGGCTTCCTCGACGGCGTCCATGTAGATGCCGCCGTTCCACTCCTCGAAGTGGTTGCCGATGAAGAGCGGCGCGCGGTTGGTCTCGTAGGCCCGCCGGAAGCCGCCGAGGTAGGTGGCGGTGGCCTGGGCGCGCCAGCCCGGGTAGTGGGCGGGGACGCCCCTGGTGGTGCTCTTCGACTGGTTGGCGAGGATGTTGTAGTCCATCGACAGCACCTCGAAGGAGTGCCCGGGGAAGGGCAGCGACTGGAGCGGCAGGTCCCAGACGCCCGCCTTCTTCACCGGCCAGACCTGGAGGCCGCCGGGCGAGCTGGAGTCGTAGCGCCAGCCCAGCTCGCGGGCGGTCGGCAGCAGGCTCTCCTGGCCGAGCAGGCACGGGGTGCGGGCGCCGGCCAGTTCCTTGCGGTAGTCGAAGGGCAGCGGTTCGACGTCGGTGAAGCCGGTGTTCGTGCGCCAGTTGGTGACGAAGGACACGGCCTGGTCGATCTCGCTCCGCCAGTCCTGCGGGGTCCACCTGCCGACCGAGCCGGCCCCGCCGCAGAAGTGGCCGTTGAAGTGGGTGCCTATCTCGTGCCCGTCGAGCCAGGCCTCGCGGACGTACTTGAGGGTGGCGCGGACGTTCTCGTCCTTGAGGTAGCCGATGTCGGAGGCCCCGACGGGGTTGTTCGGCGGGTGGTAGAGGGCCCTCTTCGACTCGGGCAGGAGGTAGATGCCCGAGAGGAAGAAGGTCATGCCCGCGCCGTGGTCCTTGGCGAGCTTGAGGAAGCGCGGGAAGAGGCCGTTGCCGATCTCGCCCGCGCCGTCCCAGCTGAACACGACGAACTGCGGCGGGACCTCGCCCGGCTGGAGGGGCACGGGCTTGTCCGGCTGGTGGGGCTGCGGCCCGGTGTCGGCGGTGGAGCCGTCGCCGATCGGCCTGGCCGGGGGCGGCCCGGGGGGCTCGGTGGCCGGCGGGCCGGGTTCGCCCGGACCCGATCCGCCACCGCCGCAGCCCGCGATGCCCGCGGCCGCGGCACCCAGTCCGAGCCCGAGCCCGAGCAAGCCCCTCCGACTGACACCCCTGAAGTCGCGCATGTCACCGTCCCGTCGTCAGACCCAAGAGCCATGTTCCGTTATATAAACGGACAATTAGCCTGAGTTTGTGCGCTGACACGGTGATTCCCGCGCGTCTTGTATTTATTTAGGCAAAGCCGTAACAGATCGTCACAGAATGCGGATCAGGCGCCGAAGGCCTTGGACTTGCCCTTCACCGGCTTCGCCCCGGCCAGCAGGTGCGCCGGCACCAGGTCCCGGGCCGGCTCGCTGTAGCCCACCGACACCAGCCGGTCGCCCTGGTACGTGAAGGACGTCATCGAGGCGAGCGTGCACTGGCGGCGGCGCGGGTCGTGCCACAGCCGGCGCTTCTCCGCGAAGCTGCGCACGATCCAGATCGGCAGCTGGTGGCTGACCGCCACCGCCTCGTGGCCGCGGGCCGCGTCGCGCGCGGCCTCCAGCGCGCTCGTCATCCGGACCACCTGCTCGACGTACGGCTCGCCCCAGGACGGCTTGAACGGGTTCGTCAGGTGCTTCCAGTTGCCGGGCTTGCGCAGCGCGCCGTCGCCGACGCCGAAGGTCTTGCCCTCGAAGACGTTCTCCGCCTCCAGCAGCCGCCGGTCCGTGGCCAGGTCCAGGCCGTGGCTCTTGGCGATCGGCGCCGCCGTCTCCTGGGCCCGCTCCAGCGGGGAGGACACCACGTAGGTGATGTCCCGGGCCTCCAGGTGCTCGGCGACCCGGTCCGCCATCTGCCGGCCCAGCTCGGACAGGTGGTAGCCGTCCCGGCGCCCGTACAGGACCCCCTCCGGGTTGTGCACCTCGCCGTGGCGCACCAGGTGGACGACGGTGATCTCGCTGCTGCTCATGCGGTGGCCTCCGCGGCGGCCCGGGCCGCGGCCGGCAGGGCCGCCGCGATCCGCTCGACCGCCCGCTCGTCGTGGGCGGTGGACACGAACCAGGACTCGAAGGCGGACGGCGGCAGGTAGACGCCCTGCGCCAGCATCGAGTGGAAGAAGCCGTTGAAGCGGAAGGACTCCTGCTTCTTGGCGTCGTCGTAGTTGCGCACCTCGTCCTCGGTGAAGAAGACCGAGAACATGCTGGACGCGGTCTGCACCCGGTGCGCCACGCCCTCCTTGGCGAGCGCCGCGGTCACCAGCCCCTGGATCTCCTTCGAGACCGCGCCCACCTTCTCGTACGCGGCGTCGTCCAGCAGGCGCAGCTGCGCGAGGCCGGCGGCGGTGGCGATCGGGTTCCCGGAGAGCGTGCCCGCCTGGTAGACCGGGCCGGCCGGGGCCAGGTGGCCCATGACGTCGGCGCGGCCGCCGAAGGCCGCGGCCGGGAAGCCGCCGCCCATGACCTTGCCGAAGGTCATCAGGTCGGGCCTGACCCCGTCCACGCCGTACCAGCCGGCGCGGGAGGTCCGGAAACCGGTCATGACCTCGTCGGAGATGTACAGGGCGCCGTTCTCGCGGCAGAGGTCGGCGAGCCCCTGGTTGAAGCCCTCGGCCGGGGTCACGACGCCCATGTTGCCGGGCGCGGCCTCGGTGATCACACAGGCGATCTCGCCGGGGTGCGCGGCGAAGGCCGCCCGGACCGCTTCGATGTCGTTGTAGGGCAGCACGATCGTGTCGCCGGCCTGCGCGCCCGTCACCCCGGGAGTGTCCGGCAGCGCGAAGGTCGCGAGCCCGGAACCGGCGGCGGCCAGCAGCGCGTCCACGTGGCCGTGGTAGCAGCCTGCGAACTTCACGACCTTGGCCCGGCCGGTGAACCCGCGGGCCAGCCGGATCGCCGACATCGTGGCCTCCGTACCGGAGGAGACGAGCCTCACCTGCTCGACGGGGGCGACGCGGGCGACGATCTCCTCGGCGAGCGCGACCTCGCCCTCGCCGGGCGTGCCGAAGGAGGTGCCGCGGGCCACGGCCGCCTGGACCGCCCCGATCACCTCGGGGTGGGAATGGCCGAGGATCATCGGGCCCCACGAGCACACGAGGTCGACGTACTCGCGGCCGTCGGCATCGGTGAGGTACGGACCGGTGCCGGACACCATGAACCGGGGCGTACCGCCCACGGCTCGGAAGGCGCGCACCGGAGAGTTCACGCCGCCGGGGGTCACGAGGGAGGCGCGCTCGAAGAGCGTCTGCGAAACTGGGGCTTCATACGGGTACGGGTAGCTCACACCAGCCATGGTCTCAGAGGCCGCGACAGACTTGCGGACGGGCGTTTCACCGCGCCGCCGCGGGGGAGGTCACTGCCATGATGATCAGGCTGCGTGGCGGGGGCCGCGGGGCCGGGGCAAGCAAGACCAGTCGGGTGGAGATATGCAACGCGGTGGTGGACCGGGCGAGGGTACGGACGGCCTGGACCCGCAGCGCGCCCGCGAGGCCCGTGAAGCCCGCCGCCGGGGCAAGCACCGCCGCCGCTCCACGGAGGCGGCCGACGCGGTCCCGGGCCCGGCGGAAGCACCCGACGGCCTCCCCAGGGGCCGCGGCATGGGCGTGACGTACAAGTACTTCGGCGCCCCCGACGGCGCGACGGCGGCCCGCGTCCCGGTCACGATGCGCCCCGAGGAGCTCGGCGGCGACGAGCTCGGCATGGGCGGCCTGTTCACCAAGATCAAGCCGGAGACGGTGGCCGCGATGGTCCTGACCGGCATCGAGGGCATACCCCTTCACAAGGTGCCCCCGCTGGAGCTGGTCGTCCTCCACCCCGACTACGCGGTGGTCAAGCTCCCCATGACGGTGGTGGACCCGCTGCGCGGCATCGGCGAGGAATCGGTGGGCGCGGCCGCGTTCATCTGGTCCACCGTCCCGGACCGCGGCGGCCCGCGCGACGCGTTCAACGTCTACCAGCTCCTGCACGAGTGGCAGGACTTCTCCCACCGCCTCCACGAGGCCGGCCACCAGCCGTACTGCCTGGTCTGGCCCTGACCCGAGTCCCTTGACCCTCCGGGGGCGGCCCTTCCGGGGGGCTGCCCGGCCCGGCTCAGGTCCTGGCGTCACCACGCCGGCCGGTGGCGCGTTCGGGCCCCGGCTCCGCCACCTGGTTCGCGAGCAGTCCGCTGCGCTCGGCCGCCAGCGCGGCCTGCACCCGGTTGGTGGCCCTGAGCTTGGCCAGGATGGCGCTGACGTGTTCCTTCACGGTGCCGAGGCCCAGGTACGTCCTGCCCGCGATGTCGGTGTTGGTCAGGCCCTCGGCGAGCAGACCCAGCACCTCGTGCTCGCGCTCGGTCAGCTGGGGCCGGGGTACGCCCGCCGGCAGGCGCCCGTGCAGGGCGAGATGGCCGTCGATGACGGTGTTGCCGGGCCGGGGAGAGAGCGCGATGCCGCCGGAGGCGATGAAGCGCACCATCGGCGCCAGATGCTCCGGGTCGGTGTCCTTGAGCAGGAAACCCGCGGCGCCGGCCTGGAGGGCACTGGTGAGGTGGTCGTCGGTGTCGAAGGTGGTCAGCATGCACACGGCCGGGGGAACCGGGAGTTCGCGGATGCGCCGCAGCACCGTGAGCCCGTCGACGTCCGGCATCCGGATGTCGAGGAGCACCGCGTCCGCGCCGTGTTCCGTGACGGCCTCGACGGCTCCCACACCGGTGGTGAGGGCGACGACATCGATGTCACCCTCCGTCGAGAGGATGCGCTGGAGTCCGGTCCGGACGAGGGCTTCGTCGTCCACGATCACGACCTTGATCACCAGAACTCCGTTCACAGATGCCAAGAAGGTCTCACCCGCGGCCGGGCGGGCGACGCCGGAGATCATAATGGCGTCGCCCCGGCCCGGGGCCTCAGAGTCCCGGGCGCCGGGAGGCCGCGAGGGCCTCACCGCCCAGCCGGTCCGTGGTGGCGGGGGACCCTCCGAGCCGGTGGAGGAGCGTCCAGCGGCCGTCGGGGAGCGCGGCCGCGAAGACCGAGGCCCCTTCGGTGGCACCGTTGTGCCAGATCACCGCGCCGGTCTTCCTCCAGGTCGGGGCGGGCGGCCCGAGGAGCTTGTCCACGAGCAGTCCCGTGAGGAGTCGGGCGGCGGCCCGGGGAGTGGCCCACAGGCCTCCCGCGGGCAGGATGGCGCCGTCCATGGCCCACGGCTTGCGCGGCCGGTTCAGCAAGCTGCCCGTCGCGAGCAGGCGTTGCTCCGCCGGGGGGTGCGCCGTCATCTCGTCGATGCCCAGGGGCTCGAGGACATGGGTGTGCACGAGCTTCTCGTACGGAACCCCGGCAGCGGCGGACAGAGCCGAACCGAGCAGCGCGTACCCGAGGTTGGAGTACTCCTCGGACGCACCGGGCGGGGCCGTGGCCAGCTCGCCGAGACCGGCGAGCAGCCCGTCCAGGGCCGCCTGGCCGAAACCGCCGTACGGGTCCTTGCGCGGCAGGCCCTGGGGCTGGCGGGGCAGACCGGAGGTGTGCTCCGCCAGGTGTAACAGGGTGATGCCGCTGCCGGGCGGGGTGTCGAGCCAGCGCTCGATCGGATCGTCCACGCTCAGGATGCCGGCCTCGGCCATGCGCATGAGCGCGGTGCCCGTGACGACTTTGGTCAGAGATCCGATCTGCACGTAGCCGTCGGTGCTGTGACCGTGGGTGACACGGGGTTCGACCCCGTTGCCGAGGAGGCAGCTGGGCGTCCGGAACACGGAAGGCCCCTTTCAGGTGCGCTTGCTGGAGCTGGGCAATGTACAGGCATTCGAACTGCCCGGCATGCGCTGCCTGTTGTCCGCTACCCAGCGGTATCCGACGGCCGCGCACGCCCTGAGGCCGGGTGCGCGCAGCAGGACCGACGCCAGCCGGTACCGGCGGACGGGCGAGTCCCGTACGAAGTGCGCCAGTGCCTGGGCCCCGCCGGCCAGCACCCGCCCGTCCGCGAGGAGCAGCACCTCACGGTCCAGTCGTGCCACGTGCGGGTCGGTGTCCTCGGCCGGAAGCGACTGCCAGGGCGCGGCGCGCAACGCGGGCCGGGCCCGGGTGGTGATCCGGTCCACGGCGGCCTGGCAGAACCCGCAGTCCCCGTCGAAGGCCAGGACGGCCCCGGCCGGGAGGGGTTCCCGCCGTCGCAGGGCGGTGCGGGCCCGGTGCAGCGCGGTCTCCAGCGCCCCGCTCAGGAACACGAGGTCGCACGCCACCATCGTCAGGGCGAAGCCGGTCAGGCCCATGACGAAGCCGATGGAGACGTGGAAGCCGATGGACACGACGGCGGCCCAGGGGCGCAGTCGTGGGACGAGTACGCCCAGGGGGAAGTACACGAGGAACAGCGTGGTGGAGTACGTGCCGATGAAGACGAGGTAGTCGTTGCCGTACACGAGCTCGGACACGCCGGGCAGTCGGAATTCGGACACGCGCAGCACGTAGAACAGCGCCGTGCCGTCCTGCCACATCCGCCCCTGCACCTTGTAGAGCCCGCTGACCACGTAGACCAGGCACATCTGGACGGCGACGGCGAGCACGCCGAGGTTGTGCAGGGGTGTGGACAGCGACCTCAGGACCGGGGGGACGCGCCGGGCGAGGGTGCGGGCCAGACCGGTGGGGAAGGACAGCCGCTCGTAGCAGCGCGTCAGCAGCAGCATCGGGATGACGACGTAGGCGAGGTTGTCCCCGCCGTCGAGGAGCACGGGCTGCCGCTGGTAGATCGACCAGAGCAGGACCCAGTGCACGGCGAGTACGGGCCGTCCGCCGACACCGCAGGTGACGGCCAGCGCGGCCAGGATTCCCGCGTGGAAGACGATCTCGAACCACAGCGTGGAACTGCTCAGGGTGTAGAGGCTGAACGTGCCGCCCTCGTGGACCTTCGCGGTGAACTCCGCCCAGGGGTACACCCCGTCCGGGCCGAAGAGGAAACCGCGGTCGCCGTACTGGCTCGCGTAGTACATGAAGCCGACGAAGCCGAGGAGCAGGCGGGTGCCGCTGACGCCGAGGACGCTGAAGGGACGGCTTCCGGCCGTGTCGAGCAGCTCGGTCAGCCGGAGTTTCCGGGTCTGGCTCACTTGAGGTCCCCGGTCTTCAGCCAGTCCATGTCGTAGGCGTCCACCTTGCTCTCGGCGGCCGGATTGTGCCGCTCCGACCAGGGCGGGAGCTGCTCGATGTACATGCGGACCTGTACCTGTTCGGGCGGGGCGCCGTCGCCACAGACGCCGGCGGGCAGCTGGGTGAGGGAGTAGCGGGAGACGAAGCGCAGGGCTTCGCCCTGCGAGGTCTTCTCGTACGGCATGAGGGGCAGTTCGGTCTTCTTCTTCGCCCGCTCGGTCTCCCGAAGGCGGGCCAGCACGGGGTCGGAACCGCTGAGCTGCTGCATGTTCCCGGTCACCAGCCGCGACATGTGCGAGGGGAAGAACCGGCTGTTCTGCGCCGCCGCGATGTACCTCGACGTCACGTCGTGGAAGGGGGTGACCGAGCCGTCGCGGCATTGGGCGCGGGCCAGGATGCCCCGGTTCTCCGACAGCGGGTCGGGGGCGAAGAGCATCCAGTTCTGTGCGGAGTACGGCTCCAGATAGGCGGCGACCGTGTCGAAGTGCCGGACCTTCATCGGGGTGAGCGGCATCTGGGAGAAGGCCGCGGCCGCGAAGTGAAGGCCCAGGAGGGCGGCACCGACGAGCAGTGCCACCCTCCTGGTCAAGCGGTGATCTCTCACTTGTCGAAGACCGTCTCGACGGACGCGCCCTCGGGGATGCCGGCCGGGCTGACTCCGCCGACCATGTTCGCGAACTCTCCGGCGGCGTTGGCCACCGACGAGCAGGCGGCCTTGCCGTGCACCCAGGCCTTGCCCGCGGCCTTGCCGACCCAGGAGCCCAGCCCCGCCGGAGCGTTGCTCGGGCCCTCGGCGGACGCGACCGTGGTGGCGACCTCCTGGCCGGTTGCGGCCTGCGCCGAACCCTGGGTGGCGATGAGCAGGGCCGCCCCGCCGAGGGCCACGCCGACGCCTGCCAGTACCTTCTTCATTCTGTTCACTTGCCTCTCTCGTGTATCCCTGCCCGCGGCACGCAGGTGTGGATCGCCGCGCGGCAGCTTCACGCGGGCGGCCCACCGGATCTCGGCGCCCCTCCCGCTCGAGGACCATGCTTTCGGCGCCACCTGGCCTTTCGGCACCCGTCACCTGGCCGGCCCGTCCGGCCAAGTGGTTTCACCCGGGGCCGAAACACCCTGCGCATCGCCGTGGCCGGTCGGCCGGGGCTGCTCACGGGGACGCGCACCTGGGCCGGAAAGGCGGCGGTCACGAGGTGCCCGCCCTCGCCGGTGGCGCCGGCCTCGAAGGTGCCGCCGACGAGGTGGACGCGTTCCGCCAGCCCGATGAGGCCGAAGCCGCCGGAGGGCAGGTCCGCGACCGGGTACGGGCCGGGATTCGGGTACGGGCCCGGCTGCGGGTCCCGGCTCGAACCGGCGGGTCCGGGCGGGCCGTTGTGGACCCGCAGGCGCAGGTAGCCGTCGGCCTCGTGGAGCCGCACGCCCACGGCCGCGCCCGGCGCGTGCTTGCGTACGTTGGTCAGCGCTTCCTGGACCGTCCGGTACACCGCGTGCTGCACCGGGTCGGGCCACCGGCTCGGGCATTCGGAGGCCGGCCGCAGGAGGCGCGGGTCGATGTGCGCCTCGACCTCGAGCCGGCAGTCGCGGATGAGCTGCGGCAGATCGGACAGCCGGGGCCGGGGCGCGGAGGCATCGGCGCGGCCGCCGCCGACCCGCAGCACCCCGACGACCTGGCGCAGCTCGTCCAGGGTGCGGGCGGCCATGGTGCGCACGGCGCGGGCGGCGTCCCGTACGGCGGGGTCGGAGGTGGTCATCTGCAGGGCGGCGGCCTCGACGCTGATCAGACTCACCTGATGCGCGACTACGTCGTGCATCTCGCGGGCGAGACGCGCGCGTTCGGCCGCCAGCAGCCGCTCGGCCAGCAGCGGTTCGGCGCGGGCGTGCGCCGCGGCGAGTTCGTCGATGCGTCCGGTGAGCTGCTCGCGGATGCCGACGAGCAGGCCCAGCGCGATGGGCAGGACGGCTTCGCCGAGGAAGACCATCAGGATCGCGTAGTCGTTGGGGGTGTCCCACGTGGCGTCTTCCGGGTTGAGCGTGATCCCGCTGCCCAGGAGGAAGACGCCCGCGCATCCGGCGGTCACCCGGCGACGGGCGGTCATGACGACCACCGTGTACAGCGCGATCATGGAGGGGACGAAGCCGCCCCAGTACATCGCGGGCAGCGTGGCGAGGAACGTGGCGATCGGCCATCGGCGACGGCCCAGTACGACCACGGGCATCGCGCCCAGGACCACCGTCGCCCACAACGGTTCCCAGGATGCGTGACCGTCGGCGTACACCCACTCCAGCTGGGCGGCGATGTCGACGGCGGCAGCGCACGCCGGTAACAACAGGAACAGGGCCCGGCGTGCTTTCACGGACACGGGCTCACTCCGAACAACATGCTTCTCCCCCTAAGTTACTGCTCGGTTACTTTGTAACCATAGGTCCCGGTGGCCGCGGGCCCGCAGCAGCCCGCGCGGCGGTGCGGTCTTCCCCCGGATATGGCCGAAGGGGCATGCCGGAAGGGCCGGTTCCGCAGGTAAGCAGGGTGCGTTCCGCAGCATCCGACGAGAGGCACGGCCCATGCGTATCCCCGCCCGCGACAAGGCATCGGCCGATGCCGCCAAGGAGGGCCCGGCCCAGGTCCGGCCGGCACGTCCCGGTGAGGAGCGGGCCCCCGCCGCTCCCGCGTCGGCCTCGCTGCCGGCGCTCCAGCGGTCCGTCGGCAACGCGGCGGTGACGCGCATGCTCGCGGCGGGCCACGGCGCCGGCCCCGGGCACGAGGACGCGGCGGTCCAGCGGGCGACGGCGCACCAGGTGCTGCGCACGCCCGGGCGGCCCCTCGACGCGCCCCTGCGCGAGGAGATGGAGAGCCGGCTCGGCGCCGACTTCTCCGACGTACGGGTCCACTCCGATCCCCTCGCCCAGCGTTCCGCGGCCGAGATCGGCGCCCGGGCGTACACCTCGGGCAGCCATGTGGTGGTCACGGACGGCGGGAAGGACAAGCACACCCTCGCCCACGAGCTGACCCACGTCATCCAGCAGCGGCAGGGGCCCGTCTCGGGCACGGACACGGGCCACGGGCTGCGGGTCAGCGATCCCGGCGACCGCTTCGAGCGGGAGGCCGAGGCCAACGCGAGCCGGGTGATGGCGGGGCCCGCGCCCGACGTGCAGCGCTCGGCCTGCGCGGAGCACGGCGCGCACGCGCACGCGTCCGGCGGGCGGGCCGTCGTCCAGCGCAAGGGGCCCGAGGAGCTCGGCACCTCGCTGCCGGCCGACCCGCCGCGGGGCAACCTGTTCGGCCGGTTCATGGCGAAGACCCGTGCGATGCCGGCGCCGTCGGAGGACCTGGTGGCGCGGGTGCGGGCGGGCATCGCCGCGTACGACGCCGACACCAACCGCGACCCGATGCACTGCATGATGGCGCTGACGGACCTCACGCAGGAGTTCGCCCCGGCCGAGGAGGACGCGGCCGCGGCCGTCAAGCCCTGGCTGTCGGCCGCACTCAAGGTCATCAAGGACGAGCTGGTGCTGGTGAACGACCAGCTCGTCCGCGACAACGAGTTCCCCGACGGGGCGCGGCCGCCGTTCGAGGCGATGACGCAGAACGGCATGCTGTGGCAGCAGGAGCAGTGGGCCGACAGCGCCGCCGCGTTCCAGATGCACGGGGCGAGCTACTTCCGCGAGCTGTCGGAGCTCAACCGGGCGGGCATGGCCAAGGAGATCAACGGGGGCAAGGGCGACCGGAACTGGGTCGCCGACGTCCGCACCAAGCTGTCGTCCGCGCTCGACCGGAGCGTGCTGTGCCACTACACCGGCAAGTCCCGGGCCGAGGCGATGCTCTCCCAGGGGCAGATGAAGTCCAAGACCGAGCTGATCAAGGCGAACCCGGACGCGCCGAACAACTCGGAGGCGTACGACAAGCACGTGCTGGCCAACGAGGGCTTCGTGTTCTTCTTCCTGGAGGTGGAGAACAGCCCGTTCCGCGAGACGCGGTTCGGCGGCGAGGAGCCCGCCCGCATCCAGATCCCCCTCACCAGGTCCCCCCTGATGAGCCAGGGCTGGCTGATGCTCAGCGACTTCGCGCAGCGCGAGTACCCCACCGTCCGCGCCAAGCCCGAGGACCCGGCGCAGACGCAGAGCCGGCTGGGCACCCGCGAGGAGACCTTCTCGCCCGGATTCGACCTGCCGGTGCGCAAGTTCGACATCGGGGCGGCGGCGGGCGCCGACGCGCTGGACATGGAGAAGGTCACGGAGGCGATGGGCAACGAGTCGGACCCGGACCGCCGGCGCCAGATCATGTTCGCCACCACCCAGGCGCTGTCGGACCCGCACAGCACCATGACCTACGGCGGCGGCGACCAGGAGCAGGTCCACTCCGAGCGGCTGCGCTCCAACACCCTGATGGGCCGGGACATCGTGCCGGGCCTGGTGGAGCGGGCCATCGTGGAGATCCAGCGCCTCGGAGAGGTCAACCCGCAGCTCGCGGACCGGCTCAAGGCGATGTCCGGCGCCGATCTGATGCGCTTCCTGCTCAAGGACCTGCTGCGGCCCCAGGCGATGCTGCCGAACACGGTCGACCTGAGCGGAGCCACGGTGGTCCTGGCCTCCGGCGAGCAGGTGACGGCGCCGGCCACGCACTGACCGGAGCTCCCGACCTAGTCGCGATCAAGCCAACTTTTCGGCACGACCAACTGGCATCCAGCGGCCCCGAGTTCACTGCTCCGGGGCCGCTGGAATGAGAACGAATGGCCGAAGAACGGACATCTGTCCGGATATCGAGTACCGGTTTCCGGACGGAACGGGAGAGGCGCCCTTTGTCCTCGCGCCCTACCTGACCGAGTATGTCTGTTCCGCTCGGGTCACCTGAGGTCGCTGAGTACACCGCTCACGTTGAGCACCTCGTGGCATTCCTGCGCCTGACGACCGGTGGCAGGGGTGCCCGGCTTCGCACAGGTCACCTGGACGGTCACAGTCTGACTCTCGGTGATGCTGATGGGGGTGACCCAGTGGTAGTCCTGGTTGCGGAACGTCTCCAGCGCGATCGTCGTGATCTTGCGGTCGCCGAAGCTGATGGTCACCACCCCCTCGTCACCCTGGAAGTTGGCGACGACGATGTCCGTGATCCCGAACGCCTTGCCCGCGGGCACCGTGTAGGCACCGGTGTTGGTCTGCCCGCCCGCGGTCTGCAGGTCGATGGTGGCCGAGCTCTGCTGGCCCCCGCCGCCCCCACCGGACCCGGCACCGGCTCCCGCCCCGGCACCCGCACCGCCGCCGCCCGTCCCGGGCTGGGGGCTCTTGCCCCCGCCGCCCGGCTGGGCGCCGCCGCCGGCGCCCGGGGTCTGCCCGGCGGCGTCCGCGGCGGGCGTCGGCCGGTTCTGGACGGCCTGGTCGGCGGCCTCCTTGGCGGTGCTGCGCACGGCGGGGCGCACCAGCATGAACCAGGCGAGCAGCAGCGCGAGCAGCGCGGCCAGGAGCGCGAGCAGCCAGGTCGGGAAGATCGGGATCTGGACGAACTCCACCTCCAGCGGGGCCCGTACGGGGTCCGGCTCGGCCCGCTCGGCGCGCTCCGCCCGGTCCGCAGCAGCCTCGCCGTCGCCTTCGGCGGCCTCGGCCACCTCGACGGTGAACGGCCAGGCCACCGGGGCCCCGAACCACACCGGCGTGCCGGCGCGGACCTTCAGCACCACCTCCGCCGACTCGCCCGGCTCCAGCTTCAGGGCCGCGGGGGCGAAGTCGAACTTCAGCTCCTCGCCCGGCTGCGCGGGCGTGAATCCGAGCCGTACGGGGGCGTTGCCCTCGTTGCGCACGGCCAGTCGATAGCGCCCGCGCAGCCAGCCGCGGCGGCGTTTGGGAGCGCTCTCTGCCCGGAGCTCCCGGAACTCCTCGATGTGCACGGTCGTCTCGGGGACCCGCACCGACTCGGGCTGCTCGGTGGGCAGCACGCCCACGGCGAGCGGCATGTCGCCCGCCCGCACCTGCGAGGAACGCGGCGGGTCCAGGCGGATCGTCACCGTTTCCGAGGTGCCCGGATAGAGGGAGAGGCGCTCGGGTTCCACCGTGGTCCACGCAGCGCAGTCGCCGACGACCTCCAGGCGGTACGCCTCGACGATGTCGCTGTCGTTGCGGACGGTCAGGCTGGTGGATGCGGTCCCGCCGGGCATCACCGACACCGCCGGGATGTCGAGGCCGGGCGCGCCAGGGCTGGAAGAGGCTGCTGGGGATATCACACCACGACGCTAGGGCGGCCGGTCCGCCGTTTCCAAGGGCGCGGGGGCAACGCTCCGGGCAGCCCCGATGCCCCCGCGGGCTCCTCACAACTCCTCGTCCCGAAGCACTCGTTGACCATTCCTCCCCTCCCGTATCCCGACATACGCATCCCGGAACAGGTACGCCACATGCCCCAGCCTGAGAACTACGGACCCGCCCCCTCATCCGGCGCCGGCCAACGGGTCACCGTGGCCGTGTACGCGTCGGACCCGATCCTGCGCGTCGGGGTCGTCCACCAGCTGCGCCAGCGGCCGGAGATCGCGCTCGTCGACCACGCGGACGCCGACACCGCGCAGGTCTCGCTCGTGACCGTGGACACCGTGGACGACGAGACCGCCGCCCTGCTGTACCGGCTGCGGCACAACTCCGACACCCGCACCGGGCTCGTGGTCGGCACCTTCGAATCCGGGGACGCCCTCCAGCGCGCCATCGAATGCGGGGTCACCGCGGTGCTCCGGCGCACCGAGGCCGACCAGGACCGGCTCCTGCGCCTGGTCCTGGCGATAGCCAACGGCGAGGGCGTGCTCCCCGGCGACCTGCTCGCGAAGCTCCTCGACCACGTCGGCAGCCTCCAGCGCTCGGCCCTCGACCCGCGCGCGGTGTCCCTGTCCACCCTGACCCCGCGCGAGGCGGACATGCTGCGCCTGGTGTCGGAGGGCATGGACACCGCGGAGATCGCGCGCAAGACCTCGTACTCCGAACGGACCGTCAAGAACGTGCTGCACGAGGTCATCACACGGCTGCAACTGCGCAACCGCACGCACGCGGTCGGGTACGCCCTGCGCAACGGGCTGATCTGACCGTACGGCGGCCCCGGCGACCCGCCGGCGGGGGCGGACCACCCGCACCACTGCCCGAAAGCGCACCCGGTGCTTCCCCCGGGTCCGGCCCCGCGGCCCTGCCGGTACCCGGCGGCGGGGCCGCAGGGTGGCGGGGTCATACGTAGATGCTGCACCCGACGGTGAGGTGGACCCTGATGGGCACGGGTGGATCCGGCGGCCGGCGACCCCGCTGGGGGAGAGTCGGCGCGTCTCTGCTGCTGGTGATCCCCCTGCTCGCGGTGACGGCGGCGACCGGCCCCGGCGACGCCGAGGCACGCACCCTCGCGGCCGACGCCGGCGACAGCCGGGTGGCGTACGCGGGAACCCGCCACCGCAGCCTGGGCCGGGTGGCGACCGGCACGTCCAGCACGCCCCTGTTCGGGGAGGGCCCGGCGCACCAGGACCTGCAGCCCTCCGCACGGGGCGACCGGCTGGTCTTCGCCAGCCGCCGCGACGAGCGGAACCCGCAGGTCTACCTGCGGTCCGCGGACGGCTCGGTACGCCGCCTGACCGGCGGTATGGACGCGGCGAACCCGCAGCTGACCCCCGACGGCCGGTCGGTCGTCTTCGACTCCGCGCCGCCCTCCGCGTCCGGCGGCGGCAGCCAGCGCGACCTGTGGCTGGTGCGCACCGACGGCACCGGCCTCACCCGGCTGACGGACACCCCCGCGAACGAGGAGAACCCGACGCTCTCGCCCGACGGCGGACGTCTGGCGTACTCCAGCGACGAGGACAGGGCCGCCGGACGGCAGGTCCACGTACGCGCCCTGCGGGGCGGGACCGCCACCCGCGTCTCCGACCCCGCCAACGGCACGGCCACCGAGCCGGCGTGGAACCCGGTGGACGACGCGGCGAACCGCGACGTCATCGCCTACACCGCCACCGGACCGGCCGGGCCCCGCCTGCGCTGGACCGACGGGCGCGGCGGCGGCCCGCTGCTGGCGGGCGCCCAGGCAGGCTGGCGCACCCACGGGGCAGCCTGGCTGCCCGACGGGAACGGGCTGCTCTTCCTCAGCCCGGACCGCACCTGTGAATGCAAGGGCGACTGGGACCACGTCTTCCGGGTGCCCGTGCATTCGCCCGACACACCCCAGCTCGTGCTCAGCGAGGACCGCGAGGTCGGCTCGCCCACCTGGCTCGGCCCGCTGAACGGCGGCGGCACCGTGGTCGAGCGGACCTCGGCGGCCGGTCCGCACGTGGTGACCCTCCAGGACGCCCGGATGGACGGCTCCGACCCCCGCGACCTCGGCCTGACCATCCTCAAGGAGGACCCGGCGGCCGACACCAACACCGACCCGGCCAAGGACCCGCTGTTCCAGCCCGCCCCCGGGTCCGACCCGTGGACCGAGCGGCAGAACTACACACCCGACGGGCGCAGGATCGTGGTGACCCGCTTCGAGGACACCCCCGACGGGCGGATCGAACGGATCTGGATGGTGGACGCCGACGGTTCGCGCCCGGCGCCCCTGCCGCTCGCCGGCCGCGGCCCCAAGGACTGGGACACCGACCCGACGTTCTCCCCCGACGGCAAGTCCCTGGCCTTCACCCGGACCTCGCCCGGCGGCGTCGGCGACGCCGCCGGCCCCTCGCGCATCCTGATCGCGGACGCCGCCACCGGCGCGCTCCGCGGCGAGATCACCCCGCCCGCCGGCCAGCCGCGGGGCGGCGACGCCCAGCCCACCTGGTCCTCCGACGGCACCACACTGGCCTTCACCCGCAACCTCGTCATCAACGGCCACGGCGGCAACAAGCACGTCTGGACCGTGCCCGTGGACCGCCTGGACCAGCAGCGCGACCTGAGCGCCGGCGTCTGCTTCGGCGCCTGCGAAGTCATCGACGACAGCCCGGCCTTCTCCCCCGACGGCGCCACCATCGCCTTCAACCGCAAGAACGGCGGCGGCCGCGTCGACGAGCGCAGCGGCATCCTGCTCGCCTCCGCGACGGGCGGCGCCTGCCGGGTCCTGCTGCCCGACGCCGCCCGCGACGTGCCGGGCGCCTGCGGCCGGGAACTGCCCGAACCCACCGGCAAGGGGCCGTTCCAGCCCCGCGACGCCGCCTGGACCGCCGACGGCAAGAGCCTGGTGCTCAGCGCCCGCGGCGCCCGGGCCGCCAACAGCCCGGAGAAGCTGAAGCTCGTGGACGTCGCCACCGGCGCCCACAACCTGCTCGTCACCGGCCTGCCGGGCCGCCAGAAGGAACCGAGCGTGCAGCAGTCCGTGGACCTCGCCGTCCGGGCACCGGACAAGGCCGCACCGGTCACCGTCGGCGGCTCCACCACCCTGCGGGTCGACGTCGTCAACCACGGACCGGCGGCCTCGCCCGGGACCCGGCTGACCATCGCGCCCCCGCTCGGGGTCGGCGTCACCGGGCTCACCGCACCCGGCGCCACCTGCGACGCGGCCGCGCTGACCTGCACCCTGGGCGTCGTGCGCCCCGGCACCACCGTCCCGGTGACCGTCACCCTCACCGGCCTCACCCCCGGCGACCAGCCCATCGCCTGGTCGGTCACCGGCACCGTGCTCGACCCCCGCCCCAGCGACAACACCGACCGGACCGTCGTACCGGTCCGCGAGGCGCCCGTACCCCCGACGCCCACCCCCGCCCCGCCGACCCCGACCCCCGCCCCGCCGGTCCCGAAGCCCACGCCGCAGCCCGAGCCGCCGGCGCCGCCGGCCGGTCCCGGCGTACGCGTCACGGCGCAGCCCAATCCCGGCTACGTGGGCGGCCGCGTCGTCGTCACCTACACCGTCGTCAACGGCCAGGGCGCCCTGGCCACCGGCCTGCGGCTGCGCATCGGCCTGCCCGCGGGCATCCCCAACGGCGGGCCGCCGCCGGGCTGCGACCAGAGCTGGCTGTGCGCCCTGCCGGACCTGGCACCGGGCGCCCGGACCGTCCTCCAGGTCGTCCTGAGCCCCGACAAGGCCCTCACCGGCCGGGTGACCGGCAACCTCACCACCACCGGCACCGACGCCGACCCCGGCGACAACACCGCCGAGCAGCAGCTGCGCATCCTCCAGCCGCGCATCGTCGCCGTGCCGCCGATCGGCAAGCCCGGCTTCGTCACCTCGGTGCGCGGCGAGGACTTCCCGCCCGGCGCGCCGGTGCGGTTCGCGTGGAAGCCGGGCATCACGGCGGCGGCCGCGCCGACCGTCCCGCTGCCCGACGGCACGTTCATCGGCCAGCTGCTCATCCTCGCCAAGGACCAGACCGGACCCCGGACCATCACCGCGAGCGGACCCGGCTTCTCGCCGGTGCAGACCGACTTCCTCGTGGTCAGCGGTACGGTCCAGCCGCCGGACGAGGTGACCCGCCGGTGATCCACGAGGTCGACGAGGCACTGCGCCGGCTGCTGGCGGAGTCCGGCCTGGAGGCGTCGGGCGTCGAGGTGGTCTTCGACGCGCCGACGCGTGACTGGGCGGCGCGCCGCAGCGCGCCCACCGTCTGCGTGTTCCTGTACGACATCCGCGAGGACCACACCCGGCGCGGCAGCGGCGCGGGCGAGGTGTACGACGCGGACGGGTTCGTCGTCGCGCGCCGCACCCCGCCCCGCTGGTTCGACCTGACGTACCTGGTCACCGCGTGGGCGAGCCGGCCGCAGGACGAGCACCGGCTGCTCTCCCAGGTGCTGGCCCGCCTCGTGTCCACCGACACGCTGCCCCAGCACCTGCTGGTCGGCACGCTCGCCGAACTCGGCCTGCTCGTGGACGTGGACGCGGGCGGCACCGGCATGGACGCGCCGGCCGCCTCCGACGTGTGGTCGGCGCTGGGCGGCGAGCTGAAGCCGTCCCTGGGGCTGCGCGTGAAGGCCCCGCTGGCCGGCATCGGCAGCGTCGCGTCCCCGCCGGTCACCGAGGGGCTCGTCGTACGGTCCGTGCCGCGGGCCGAGCCGGACGGGACCGAGAACGCGCGCCGGCTGCGCTACGCCGAGCTGGGCGAACCGGGCCCGGAGGGCTTCAGCGGCCCCCGGCAACGGCCGAACGCCCCCGCGCGCCGCCGCCGAGGAGAACGCCAGCCATGACCCACACCCTCAACCCGACGGCCCCGACGCAGGCCCCGACGGCCCCGGCGGCTGCGACGGCTGCGGCTCCGGCCCAGCTCCCGGCGCCGGCACAGGTCGAGACCGCGACCCAGGCCCCGGAGCCGGCCCAACTCGCGGCGCAGGCACCGACCCCGGCCCCGGCGCAGGCACCGGCCTCGGCTCCGGCTCCGGCGCAGGCCTCGGACTCGGCGCAAGCCCCGGCCTCGGCCCCGGCCGAGACCCCCGTCCCGTACCTCTGGGAGCGGCTTCGGGTCGTCGAGGGGCGGGTGCGGCGGGCCGTGGCGGCCCGGCGCGCCGTCGATCCCGATCCCGACGACCCCTACCGGGGCCAGTACCTCACCCCCGAGGCGGCCGCGCGCATCCTGGACGCACCGCACGGCCACGGCCCGCACCCGCCCGCCGCGGCCGACCCGGCCGACCCCGCCGACCCGCCGCCCGGCTCGCCGCTCGAGGTCCTCGCCGCGCGCTTCGCGCTGGCCCCGATCGACCTCGACCTGCTGCTGATCACCCTGGCCCCGGACCTCGACGCCCGCTTCGAGCAGCTCTACGGCTACCTCAACGACGACCTGACCCGCCGCCGGCCCACCGTCGGCCTCGCCCTCGAACTGTGCGGCCGCACCGGCTCCGCGGCCGCGCGGTTCCGGCTCTCCCCCACCGCCCCGCTCGTCGCGGGCGGGCTGCTCGAGGTGACCGAGCCCGAACGGCCGCCCCTGTCCCGGGTGCTGGCCGTCCCCGACCGGGTCACCGCCCACCTGCTCGGCGGCACCTCGCCCGACCCGCGGCTGGCCGACGTACTCGGCGAGGCCACCGAGGATCCGGCCGTCGACCCGGCCGAGCTGCACCGGGCCGTCGCCGCCGCAGGCAGCGGCACCGGCCACGTCCACCTGCGGACCCGCGGCGGCGACCCGGTCGGCCTGGCCGCGGCCGCCCTGCGCGCGAACGGGCCCGCCCCCCTCGCCCTGGACGCCGCCGCGCTCGCCCACCACGCCCGCGCCGTGCCCGAACTGGCCCGCGCCACCGCCCGCGAGGCCCGCCTCACGGGAGCCGGCGTACTGCTCGGGCCGGTGGAGGAGCTGCCCGACAAACCCGATGAGCGGGCCCGCGTCCTGCGCACGCTGTGCACGGAACTGCGCGGCATCCCCCTGTTCACGTACGGAACGAGCGGCTGGGAGCCGGCCTGGGCGGCCGACACCCCCGTCACCCTCACGGTGGCGGCCCCGGCCCCCGACCGGCACGTCATCCGCTGGCGCCTCGCGCTGGAACGGGCCGCCGACGGCCACGGCGCCTCGGGCGGCGGGGCCGGGACGGGGGCCGGGGACGGGGCCGGGCCCGGCGACGTCGACGCCCTCGCCCGGTCCGTGTCCGCGCACCGGCTCGACGCGGGCCAGCTGCGCCGCGCCGCCGGCACCGCCGTCCGCACGGCCGCGCTCGACGGCCGCCCGGTCTCCCCCGAGGACCTGCGCACCGCCGTACGGGCCCAGAACGGCGCGGGGCTCGCCCGGCTCGCCCGCCGGGTGGAGCCCGCGGTGGGCTGGGACGACCTGGTGCTGCCCGCCCCCACCCACCGCAGCCTGCGCGAACTCGCCGTCCGCGCCCGCCACCGCGACCAGGTGCTCGGCCAGTGGGGCATGCGGCCCGGCGGCGGGCGCGGGCGCGGGGTGATCGCCCTGTTCGCGGGGTCCTCCGGCACCGGCAAGACCATGTCCGCCGAGGTCGTCGCGGCCGACCTGGGCATGGACCTGTACGTCGTGGACCTGTCCACGGTCGTCGACAAGTACGTCGGCGAGACCGAGAAGAACCTGGAGCGGATCTTCACCGAGGCCTCGGCCGTCAACGCGGTGCTGCTGTTCGACGAGGCCGACGCGATCTTCGGCAAGCGCTCGGAGGTCAAGGACTCCCACGACAAGCACGCCAACATGGAGTCGGCCTATCTGCTCCAGCGGATGGAGTCCTTCGACGGCATCGCCATCCTGACCACCAACCTGCGGGCCAACCTCGACGAGGCGTTCACCCGCCGCCTGGACGTGGTCGCCGACTTCCCGGTGCCCGACGCGGCCCAGCGGCTCGCCCTGTGGGAGCGCTGCCTGGGCGACCTGCTGCCCCGGGCCGGCGACCTCGATCTCGCCTTCTGCGCCGACCGGTTCGAGCTCGCCGGGGGATCGATCCGAGCCTGCGCGGTCACCGCCGCCTACTTCGCGGCCGCCGCGGGTGAGCCGCTGACCATGCCCCAGGTGGTGAAGGCCGTCGCCCAGGAGTACCGCAAGCTCGGACGGCTGCTCCTGGAGGGCGAGTTCGGACCGTACGTGGACCAGGTCACACACCTCTGAGCCGGGCGGCGCCGGACCGGCCGGGCCCGCTGCCTGGCAGGTCCGGCGGCGGCGACCACGAGGGCAGCGCACTTGCCCCCGCCCAGGTCCGTACGTCTCTGCCGGCGGCGGCGGCAGCCGGAAAGGCTGTGGACAGACCTGATCACGGAAGAACGTGAACGCAAGAGCGAAGGAGCGAGCATGCCGACGTACCTCACCCCGGGCGTGTACGTGGAGGAGGTGCAGTCCGGTGCTCGCCCGATCGAAGGGGTCGGCACCGCCGTCGCCGCGTTCGTCGGGTTCGCCCAGAGCGGCCCGTTCCACGAGCCCACCCTCGTCACCAGCTGGGACCAGTACCACCAGCACTTCGGCGGCTTCACCGAGGGCACCTACCTGGCCCACGCCGTCTACGGGTACTTCGCCAACGGCGGCGGCGCCGCGTACGTCGTCCGCATCGGCGGATCGGCCCAGGACGCCTCCGCCCCGGCCGCCGCCGGCGGACGCCCCCAGACCCGCGCGGTGGAGCCGGCCGAGCTCGGCGGCTTCCTGCTCTCGGCCCGGCCCGGCGTCACCGGCGTCTCCGTGGAGATCGCCGCCGCGGACGGCGAGAACCCGCCCGAGGACCGCTTCAAGCTCCTGGTCCGCCAGGGCGAGCAGGTCGCCGAGAGCTACGAGGTGTCCGCCCGGAAGAACGTCAAGGGCTACCTCGTCACCCAGGCCCGCGCCTCGAAGCTGATCGAGGTCACCGAGCAGCGCGGCGCCACCCAGACCCGGCCCGCCGTCCAGACCGTGGCCCTGGCCGACGCCCCCGCCGCACCCGCCACCACCGGCCAGGGCGGCGTGGCCCGCCTCGACCCGGCGGAGTACGTCGGCGACGCGGCCGCCCGCACCGGGTTCGCCGGCCTGGAGACCATCGACGAGATCACCATGGTCGCGGTGCCGGACCTGATGAGCGCCTACCAGCGCGGCGACATCGACTCCGAGGGCGTCCGCACCGTGCAGCTCGCGGTGATCTCGCACTGCGAGCAGATGGGCGACCGCGTGGCCGTCCTGGACACCCCGCCCGGGCTGTCCGCGCAGCAGGTCCGCAACTGGCGCAACGACGAGGCCGGTTACGACTCGCGCTACGCCACCCTCTACTACCCGTGGGTGCGGGTCTTCGACCCGGCCGCCGGCCGCAACACCACCGTCCCGCCGAGCGGCCACATCGCCGGCGTGTGGGCGCGCAGCGACGCCGAGCGCGGCGTGCACAAGGCCCCCGCCAACGAGGTCATCCGCGGCGCGGTCGACCTGGAGCTGCGCCTGAGCAAGGGCGAGCAGGACCTGCTCAACCCGATCGGCGTCAACTGCGTACGGGCCTTCCCCGGCCGGGGCATCCGGATCTGGGGCGCCCGCACCCTGTCCTCCGACCCGGCCTGGCGCTACCTGAACGTGCGCCGCCTCTTCAACTACCTGGAGGAGTCCATCCTCCTGGGCACCCAGTGGGTGGTCTTCGAGCCGAACGACGACCGGCTCTGGTCGAGCATCCGGCGCAACGTCACCGCGTTCCTCACCGAGGAGTGGCGCCGCGGCGCGCTGTTCGGCCGCACGGCGGCGGAGGCGTTCTACGTCAAGTGCGACCGGGACAACAACCCGCAGGAGTCGATCGACCAGGGCCGCGTGGTCTGCGAGATCGGCGTCTCGCCGGTCAAGCCCGCCGAGTTCGTGGTGTTCCGGCTGGCCCAGTTCTCCGACAGCACCAGTCTCGTCGACGAGTGACCCTCCGGGGCAGCAGCAAGGAAAGGTGAAGGACAGTCATGGCAGAGGGCGATGCTCTTTCCACCCATATCTTCGGCGTACAGCTCGGCGGCTACCTGGTCGAATCGATCCAGGAGATCAGCGGGCTGACCGTCGAGGAAGAGGTCGTCGAGGTCCGCCAGGTCAGCGCGGAGGGCAAGCAGATCATCCGCAAGCAGCCCGGCGCGCGCCAGGCGGGCGAGGTCACGATCACCCGGGGACTCGACAAGAGCAGCGAGTTCACCAAGTGGATCAAGGAGACCCTGAACAACGGGGCCGTCGACACCGCTCGGCAGAACCTCACCATCGAGATCAAGGACTCCACGGGCGCCACCGTGCGCCGCATCCAGCTGATGCAGGGCTGGGCCTCCAAGTGGGAGGGCCCCTCCCTCAAGGCGGGCGAGTCCGCCGCGGCCACCGAGTCCGTGACCATCGTGTTCGAGGAGATCATCGTCGAATGAGGCGCCGTACGGTCACCGCGGGCAGCCTGGAGGAGATCCTCCAGGTCACGGCGCCCACCCAGACCCCGGAGCAGGCGGCGGTACCCCCGGCCGCCGCCGCTCCGGCTTCGGCTTCGGCCTCGGCCTCGGCTTCGGCTTCGCGCGAGGACCACGGGCTGCGCACCGAGTTCGAGTTCGAGCTGCCGCGCGGGTACGTGGACGAGGCGGGCACCGTGCACCGGCACGGCTCGATGCGCCTGGCCACCGCCCGCGACGAGCTGCGCCCGCAGATCGACCTGCGGGTCAAGGAGAACCCGGCGTACCTGAGCGTGGTCCTGCTCAGCCAGGTGATCACCCGGCTGGGCACGATCACCGACGTGCACGCCGGGGTGGTGGAGCGGATGTACGCGACCGACGTCGCGTTCCTCCAGGACTTCTACCGGCGCGTCAACAGCGAGGGCCACACCCGTGCGGCCGTCACCTGCCCGCACTGCGAAGGCGGCTTCGAGGTCGACCTCTCCGGTGGGCGCCTGGGGGAATCGTGACGTACGCCCTCCCCCGGCTCAGGGAGGAGATCGCGTACATCGCCTACCACTTCCACTGGCAACGCGACGAGATCCTCGACCTGACCCACGGCGAGCGACAGGAGTGGGTCACCGAGATAGCTCGTATCAACACCCGTGTGAACGAAGGCGGTTGAGCACATGGCATGGCGGGACAGGCTGCGTCGGCGCGCCGCCGTGCCGGACGCCGCGACCGGAGGGCGCACAACGCCCCCGGACCCGACGCCCTCGGACGGCCCGACGCCGTCGGACGCGGCGCCCTCCGGCGGCGCGGCGTCCGGCGGCGCACCCTCCGGTGGCGCGGCGTCCGGCGGCGCACCCTCCGGCGGCGCACCCTCCGGCGGCGCACCCTCCGGCGGCGCACCCTCCGGCGG
>NZ_JBHXNP010000017.1:48099-105555 GCF_042719495.1 Streptomyces sp. NPDC058525 | reverse complement strand
TCCCCTGGGGGGTGGGGGGGGGGGGGGGGGGGGCCCCCCCCCCCCCCCCCGGCGCCCCCCCCCCCCCCCCCCGCGGGGGCCCCCCCCGGGGGGGGCCCCCCCCCGGGGGGGGCGCCCCGCCCCTTCGTCGTGCGAGCGTGCCCGCAGGGCTACCGGCGGGCCTGCAGCAGATCCTCCAGCTGCTCCTCCCGGGCCTGCGCGGCCACGAACAGGAGCTCGTCGCCCGGCTCCAGCGTCTCCTCCGCGTGCGGAGTGAGCACCCGGTTGCCCCGGATGATCGTGACCAGCGAGGTGTCCTCGGGCCAGGTGATGTCGCTGATCTGGGTGCCCGCGACCGAGGAGTCGGAGGGCAGGGTCAGCTCGACCAGGTTGGCGTCGCCGTGGCTGAAGCGCAGCAGCCGCACCAGGTCGCCGACGCTGACGGCCTCCTCGACCAGGGCCGACATCAGGCGCGGCGTGGACACCGCGACGTCGACGCCCCAGGACTCGTTGAAGAGCCACTCGTTCTTCGGATTGTTGACGCGGGCCACCACGCGCGGGACCCCGTACTCGGTCTTGGCGAGCAGCGAGACGACGAGGTTGACCTTGTCGTCGCCGGTCGCCGCGATGACCACGTTGCAGCGCTGCAGCGCCGCCTCGTCCAGCGAGGTGATCTCGCAGGCGTCGGCCAGCAGCCACTCGGCCTGCGGCACCCGCTCCACGGAGATGGCGGTGGGGGCCTTGTCGACGAGGAGCACCTCGTGCCCGTTCTCCAGCAGCTCGCCCGCGATGGAACGTCCCACCGCGCCTGCCCCGGCGATCGCGACTCTCATGCGTGTGCCTCCTCGGGCCCGTCGGCGAAGGCCGCCTCGACCTTTTCGATCTCGTCGGTGCGCATCATCACGTGGACGAGGTCGCCCTCCTGGAGGACGGTCGCCGACGTGGGCAGCATCGCTTCGCCCAGGCGGGTGAGGAAGGCGACGCGGACGCCGGTCTCCTCCTGGAGCTTGCTGACCTTGTGCCCGATCCAGGCGTCCGACGCGTGCACCTCGGCGAGCTGCACACCGCCGCTCGGGTCGCGCCACAGCGGCTCGGAGCCCGAGGGCAGCAGCCGGCGCAGCATCTGGTCGGCGGTCCACCGGACGGTGGCCACGGTGGGGATGCCGAGGCGCTGGTAGACCTCGGCGCGCTTGGGGTCGTAGATACGGGCGGCGACGTTCTCGACTCCGAACATCTCCCGGGCCACGCGGGCCGCGATGATGTTGGAATTGTCACCACTGCTGACGGCGGCGAACGCGCCGGCGTCCTCGATCCCGGCCTCCCGCAGGGTGTCCTGGTCGAAGCCGACCCCGGTGACGCGCCGGCCGCCGAATCCGGCCCCCAGCCGACGGAATGCGGTGGGGTCCTGGTCGACGACGGCGACCGTATGCCCCTGCTGTTCCAGGGTCTGGGCGAGGGCGGAACCGACTCTTCCGCAACCCATGATGACGATGTGCACGGCCGTCCTTCCGGCTGTCAGCGGCTCGCTGGTGTCCAGCCTCATTGCATGCTCTGGTTTAACAGGGTCTCAGACCATGGCCCAAGCTACACACGGGCGGTCACCGGTGGGACCTCTTCGGCGCCGTCGCGCGGTCGTATAGGCGGCGTATGGATGGCATATACGCTCCATTTAGGCGGCGCAATGGCGTAGGGCGGGGTGCGGGTTCGTCAGTCCGATTTCGAACGCTTACGATCCTCTGCGTGTCCAAACTGACCGACGTGCCCAAACGGATCCTGATCGGCCGGGCGCTACGCAGCGACCGCCTCGGGGAAACCCTCCTTCCCAAGCGGATCGCCCTCCCCGTCTTCGCCTCCGACCCGCTCTCCTCCGTGGCATATGCCCCGGGCGAGGTCCTGCTGGTCCTGTCGATCGCGGGCGTGTCGGCGTACCACTTCAGCCCGTGGATCGCGCTCGCGGTCGTCGTGCTGATGTTCACCGTGGTCGCCTCCTACCGGCAGAACGTCCACGCCTATCCGAGCGGCGGCGGCGACTACGAGGTCGCCAACACCAACCTCGGACCCAAGGCCGGCCTCACGGTGGCGAGCGCCCTGCTCGTCGACTACGTCCTGACCGTCGCGGTCTCGATCTCCTCCGGAGTCGAGAATCTCGGCTCCGCCGTCGATTTCGTCATCGAGCACAAGGTGCTCTCGGCGATCATCATGATTCTGCTGCTCACGCTGATGAATCTGCGCGGAGTGAAGGAGTCCGGGAAACTCTTCGCCATCCCGACCTACGTGTTCGTCGGCGCCGTCTTCGTCATGATCGCCTGGGGCGCGTGGCGGGGCATCGTCGTCGGCGACACCATGAAGGCCCCCACCGCCGACCTGGAGATCAAGCCCGAACACCAGGGCCTGGCCGGCTTCGCCCTGGTCTTCCTGCTGCTGCGCGCCTTCTCCTCCGGCTGCGCCGCGCTCACCGGCGTCGAGGCCATCAGCAACGGCGTCCCCGCCTTCCGCAAGCCCAAGAGCAAGAACGCGGCCACCACCCTGCTGCTCATGGGCGGCCTGGCCGTCACCATGTTCTGCGGGATCATCGGCCTGGCCATGGCCACGAACGTGCGGATGGCCGAGAAGCCCTCCGTCGACCTGCTGAAGGACGGCGTCCCCGTCGGCGACGGATACGTCCAGAACCCGGTGATCTCCCAGGTGGCCGAAGCCGTCTTCGGCAGCGGCAGCTTCCTCTTCATCGTGCTCGCCGCGGCCACCGCGCTGGTCCTGTTCCTGGCCGCCAACACCGCCTACAACGGCTTCCCGCTGCTCGGCTCGATCCTCGCCCAGGACCGCTACCTGCCGCGCCAGCTGCACACCCGCGGCGACCGGCTCGCCTTCTCGAACGGCATCGTGCTCCTCGCGGGCGCCGCCATGCTGCTCGTGTGGGTCTACGACGCGGACTCGACCAAGCTGATCCAGCTCTACATCGTCGGCGTCTTCGTCTCCTTCACGCTGAGCCAGATCGGCATGGTCCGGCACTGGAACCGCCACCTGAAGGACGAGCGCGACCCGGCCGCCCGCCGCCGCATGCACCGCTCCCGGGCGATCAACACCTTCGGCGCCTTCTTCACCGGCATGGTGCTGGTCGTCGTCCTCGCCACCAAGTTCACCCACGGTGCCTGGGTGGCCCTGCTCGGCATGCTGATCTTCTACGGCACGATGTCCGCGATCCGGAAGCACTACGACCGCGTCTCCGCCGAGATCGCCGCCGCCGAAGGCCCCAGCGACGACAGCGTGCGGCCCTCCCGGGTCCACTCGATCGTCTTGGTCTCCAAGGTCCACAAGCCCACGCTGCGCGCCCTGGCCTTCGCCAAGCTGACCCGCTCCGACACCCTCGAAGCACTCAGCATCAGCGTCGACCCGGCCGAGACCAAGGCCCTGCGCGAGGAGTGGGACCGGCGCGGGATCAACGTCCCGCTCAAGATCCTCGACTCCCCGTACCGCGAGATCACCCGCCCGGTCGTCGAGTACGTGAAGGGCCTGCGCAGCGAGAACCCGCGCGACGCGGTCAGCGTGTACATCCCGGAGTACGTCGTCGGGCGCTGGTACGAGCACCTGCTGCACAACCAGAGCGCGCTGCGGCTCAAGGGCCGGCTGCTCTTCACCCCCGGTGTCATGGTCACCTCGGTGCCCTACCAGCTGGAGTCCTCGGAGCTCGCCAAGAAGCGGGCCAGGAAGCGCCAGGACTGGAACGCCCCGGGCGCCGTGCGCCGCGGCCCCGTCGACACCCCGCGGCCCCCGAAGGACCCCGCGTCGAAGGTCTGACGGGCCGGGCGCGGGGCCCGGTGCCGGGTTGGTGAACGGCCGGACGAGATCCACGTAAACTGGTGGGTCGGTCGTCCGGCCGTTCCCCTTTGATCCACTTTCTTGGAGTCTCCCCACCATGACGAGCGCCGAGCAGAACGAGAAGCAGTCACTGGTCGGGGAGGAGTACGAGGTCGAGGTAGGCCCCGTCGCGCACGGCGGGCACTGCATCGCCCGGACCGAGGACGGCCGCGTCCTGTTCGTACGCCACACGCTGCCCGGCGAGAAGGTCGTCGCACGCGTCACCGAGGGCGAGACCGACTCCCGCTTCCTGCGCGCCGACGCGATCACCGTCCTCGACGCCTCCAAGGACCGCGTCGAGGCCCCCTGCCCGTACGCCGGCCCCGGCAAGTGCGGCGGCTGCGACTGGCAGCACGCCAAGCCCGGCGCCCAGCGCCGGCTCAAGGGCGAGGTCGTCGCCGAACAGCTGAAGCGGCTCGCCGGGCTCACCCCGGAGGAAGCCGGCTGGGACGGCACGGTCATGCCCGCCGAGGGCGACAAGCTGCCGGCCGGTCAGGTGCCGCAGTGGCGCACCCGCGTCCAGTACGCCATCGACGAGGACGGCCAGGCCGGCCTGCGCAAGCACCGCTCGCACTCCGTACAGCTGATCGACCACTGCATGATCGCGGCGCCGGGCGTCAGCGAGCTGGGCATCGAGCAGCAGGACTGGCCGCAGATGGCTTCGGTCGAGGCCATCGCCGCCTCCGGCTCCAACGACCGCCAGGTCGTCCTCACCCCGCGCCCCGGCGGCCGCCTGCCCCTGGTCGAGCTCGACAAGCCGGTCTCGGTGCTCCGCGTGGAGGAGAAGGACGGCGGCGTCCACCGCGTCCACGGCCGCCCCTTCGTCCGCGAACGCGCCGACGGCCGCACCTACCGGGTCGGCATGGGCGGCTTCTGGCAGGTCCACCCGCAGGCCGCGGACACCCTGATCAAGGCCGTCATGCAGGGCCTGATGCCGCGCAAGGGCGAGATGGCCCTTGACCTCTACTGCGGAGTCGGCATCTTCGCGGGCGCCCTCGCCGAACGCCTCGGCGACACGGGCGCGGTGCTCGGCATCGAGTCGACGAAGCGCGCGGTCGAGGACGCCCGCCACAACCTGGCCGACTTCCCCCGGGTCCGCGTCGAACAGGGCAAGGTCGAGCAGATCCTCCCGAAGACCGGCATCACCGAATGCGACCTGGTCGTCCTGGACCCCCCGCGCGCCGGCGCCGGCAAGCAGACGGTCCGCCACATCGCGGGCCTCTCCGCCCGCCGCATCGCGTACGTGGCCTGCGACCCGGCAGCCCTGGCCCGCGACCTCGGCTACTTCAGGGAACACGGCTACAAGCCCCGCACCCTCCGCGTCTTCGACCTCTTCCCGATGACGCACCACATGGAGTGCGTGGCGATCCTGGAGCCGGTGGCGAAGGCCTCCTGAACTGCGCTTTTGTTGTGACGGTCGTCCGCTTCACCTGTTTCCACCCGTCCAACAGGTGAAGCGCGAGGTTGGATGGCCATACGCGCCTGAGCTGCGGATTCATGGGGGTCTGACGGCGGCGGTGCGAGCCGTGTCCGCACAACTCTCAGGTTCTTGACGCTCGCGTGGCGCTCGTTCTGGAGGCCCATCACATTGGGCGGGTGCGGTTCGCCGTGGCGGTGTGGCTCTGCTGATAAGGCTCCGTGGCTGACGGGATCCGGCGTCAATCAGGGGGATCGGCGCCAGCCGGGTCGATGTGATGGGGTCCAGTTGCAGTCCGTACGGATCGCGAGACGCTGTCTGCCCATGACGAGGTGCTCGGGCAGCGCGTCTTCTTGTCCTCGCGGCTGAGGGAAGCATCGCCCACTGGAGGCTGCGAGACTTGAAGTCAACCCCACCTCACAGCCGCGGTCCGACGTGCGGTCTGGGCACACTTTGATCACATGCTCCCGCAGGCCAAGGCGGCAACACTAGGATGCGGTCGGGGGATTGATGCCTCGGCGCGTATGGCATCCGGAACGGCAGCATGTTCTGAAGCTCCTCCGACAACAGACTTTCTCCACAGTCCGCCAGGAGCGCAACGTGCCTTACACGGCCGAGATCAGCCGCAGCAATCCGACCAGCATCATCTTCCTCGTCGACCAGTCGACCTCCATGTGCGACCCGATCGGTGGCGAAGACCCCAAGCAGAAGGCTGATGTCGTTGCCGACGCCATCAACCGGCTCCTCACCGAGCTCTCGGTGAAGTGTGCAAAGGAAGAAGGCGTACGCGACTACTTCCACGTCGCTGTCATCGGCTACGGGGCCACCGTCGGCTCGGCCTTCGCGGGGGCGCTCACAGGCCGGGACGTCGTTCCGCTCAGCGAGGTGGCGGACAACCCGGCCCGCGTCGACGAACGCAGCAAGAAGGTGCCGGATGGTGCCGGTGGTCTGGTCGAGACGACAGTCAACTTCCCGCTATGGATGGACCCGGTCGCCCACGGTGGGACGCCGATGAACCGGGCTCTCCAGTACGCCGAGAGCCTCGTCGCCGGCTGGACCGAGCGCTACCCGGCCAGCTTCCCGCCGATCGTCATCAACCTGACGGATGGGGAGTCGACCGACGGCGACCCCACTGCAGCCGCCGATGCCATTACGTCGCACGCCACAGCCGACGGCGCGGCCCTGCTGTTCAACCTGCACGTCTCCGCCGCGGGCGGAACACCCACCGCCTTCCCGGACACAGCCGATGGGCTCCCCGACAGCTACGCCCGTACCCTCTTCGCCATGTCCAGCCCTCTGCCCAGCCACATGCGTTCGTACGCCGCCTCGCAGGGCCAGAGGGTCAGCGAGACCACCCGCGGCTTCGTCTACAACGCGGACATCACCACCGTCGTCCAGTTCCTCGACATCGGCACCCGCGCCACCGAACTGCGGTGACCATCCCACCCTCCTGCGTGTACGTCACGCACCTCGTAGCCCCCAAGTACGGCAGCACGGAGACGGAATGTGAGGACGCCGTCACCGTGCTCCCCGGCTGCTCGCACGACCACATGCTGCGGGAGCCGCTCACCGTGGGCGTGAGTGACGGTGCGACGGAGAGCGCCCTGGCCAAGGACTGGGCCCGGTTGCTGTCCCGGACCGCAGCCGAACAGGCCATGGAGCGGCCCGACCTGCTGGCCGGTGGCGCCGCCTTTGAGGAGTTCGCCGCGTCGGCCGTGGCTCAGTGGGATCCGTGGCTCGCGGAGTACACGCACGCCCGCGTCGCGGAGGGGCGCCCGCTCAAGTGGTACGAGCACACCAAGCTCGCCGAAGGCGCCTACGCAACCCTGCTGACCGCGCGTGTCGACCCCGACCCCGGTCCGGAGACCGGAGCGTCCGAACAGGCGTGGCGGTGGCAGGCCGCCGCCCTGGGGGACAGCTGTCTGTTCCACCTGCGCGACGACAGGCTGGTTCGGGCGTTCCCCGTGGTGACCGCCGAGGAGTTCGGTACGGTGCCGGATCTCTTCGGCAGCCGTAACCACGATGCGGCACTGCTGGGCCGCCGTACTCGGTTCACCGAAGGCCGCTGCCTGGCCGGCGACCGGTTGTTCCTGATGACCGACGCATTGGCGGCGTGGTTCCTTTCGTCCCATGACCAGGACAGCGCTGTAGACCAGTTGCTGGAGTTCTCCGGGCCCGAGGACCTGGGCGGATTTACGCGCTGGCTGGATGGTCTCAGAGAGCGCCAGCAGCTGCGCAACGACGATGTGGCAGTCGTACGGATCGATTTCGAGGGGCGGTGAACGTGGGTTCGCCCACCGGTGCGCAGAGGCAGTTCCCCAGCGGCGCTGCCTACGCGGAGGCGTTGCAGCACACGCAGCTGTGCTTCCAACACCCCGAGCTCAAGGGCGCACGGCCGGAGCTGACCAAGCTCGGTCTGCCCCGTGCCATCTCCGGAGCCTTCGCGAGCGTCTTCTCCCTGACCTCCGCCACCTCGGGGCAGCGTTACGCGGTCAAATGCTTCACCCGTCATGTCCCTGACCAGGAGCGCCGATACCAGGCAATAAGCTCCCGACTCGCCAAACTGGACTCGGCCGAGCTCTCTCAGCCGTGGAAACTCGGCTTCGAGTACCTACCGGACGCGATCCGGGTGGGGAAGGATCTCTACCCCGTCCTCAAGATGGAGTGGATCGAAGCCGTCACCCTGTCCTCCTGGCTCGACGACAACCACGCCGACCCGTTCGCCGTCGATCGTCTGGCCGACCGGTTCGAGGCTCTGACCCGAGACCTTTCGGCACATGAGATCGCCCACGGTGACCTCCAGCACGGCAACTTGCTTGTCGCAAGCGATGACACCTTCCGTCTGGTCGACTATGACGGCATGTACGTACCGGCGCTGGCCGGGCTGGGTGGCACCGAGAGGGGACACCGCAACTACCAGTCGCCCATGCGAGGGAACGACGACTTCGGAGCGGCGCTGGACCGGTTCTCTGCCTGGGTCATCTTCCTGTCGCTCAAGGCGATCGCTGCCGACCCCGCACTGTGGAGCCGGTTGCACGAGCCGAGCGGCGAGTTCCTGCTGCTCACAGAGGGCGACTTCAAGAATCCGGCCGGCTCCACAGGGCTGCACACGTTGCTCACCCACCCGGACAGGACGGTGAGCGGCCTTGCGGACCAGATGAGGTCCTTGGCTTCTCAGCCGCTGGATCTGCTTCCCCCGCTTGCCCAGGCCGTCCCGAAACAGCGGACCTCCGCCACTATGGCGACCTCGGCGTCCTACGTTCCCGCCGCTGCTCCAAGTCAGGGTGGGCTGCCCAGCTGGATGCCGGGGCACCTTCCTTCGACGCCCGCGCAGACACCGGACGCGCCCGCCACCAATTCACCAGGCGGCTTCCACGCCCGAACGCCGCTGGATGTCGTCGCGGCGGTGCTGTGGCCTCTTGCGGTCGTTGCGGCGATCCTGATGGTCGTTGCCGGGGTCCCCAAGGCAGTGTTCGGTCCCGGAATACCCCTCGTCTTCGCCGTCGTAACCACTGCGTTCACCCGGAGCCGCCGCGCCGAGCGGGGACAGTCGCGGGCTGCTCTGGCTACCTTGACAAACCAGCTGGCCCAGGTCGAGGAGCCGGTGAAGGCAGCCGCGAAGCTGCGCAAGGACCGGGCGAAGTTCGATGCGGCGGAGGCCGACCGGAATGCCGCTTACCCGCGGGCCCAGGACAAACTCACGGCTCAGTACCACGCCGCGCTCAAGGAGGCTGAGACACGCAAGGTACGCAAGCAGCGCGACATGGACAAGAAGCTCGACGGACTCTCGGAGGACCTTCGCAAGGCCTTGGCCAAGGCACTCGCCGACAAGCAGTCCGCCTACATCCGGGATCAGCTCGGCCGACGGCTGATCGCTCAGTCACCGCCGCACGGCATCGGGCCGACACTCGCTGCTCGTCTCGCCGCGCACGGCGTCCGGACGGCAGCCGATTTCACGGGCTACCGGTCCGTGCAGAACAGCCCCTACAACAGCACCGGAGCTGTGCTGGTGCTGCCCGGTGGCCGCGTGATCAGCGTTTATGGCATCGGCGAGGCCAAAGCCATCGCCCTGGACGTCTGGCGCAAGGCCGTGGTCGCCTCCGCCACCGTTCGGCAGCCGACCGCCATCAGCCCGGGGGAGCGACAGTCGATCGAGCAGGGCATCGTCCTCCGCCGGGCCCAGCTCACCGACCAGCGCAAGGCTGTGGAGACCGAGGCCGACGCCTCGCGAGCACAGGCGCGGAAGCGGCTGGAGGAGGGCCAGGAACGACTCGCTCGGGAGAACACCGCCGCAGGGGACCGGGCTCGGCAACAGCGCCAGGAGTTCAGTCGGCGCACGGTCGCGCTCCAGCAGAACGATGCACTCCACGCGACGCTGACCGCCGCGCTGGAGACTGCCCGGATCCAGCAGCGAAGGCTGTCGTACGCACGCTACGTGCGCTTCCTCTATGTAGGTTGCTGAGCCCGGGCCTTGCCGAGAGCAGAGAGGGAGGGCCGGATGGGCCTGCGGGCCGTCACCACTGACCTGACGAGAACCGCACGGACTCGGCCAGTGCTTCCCGTGCTCCCTCGAAATCGGCGAGCCTCGCGGCCAGTGTGGCCGTTGCCAACCGGGTGGGCAGCGCCGCGGCGAACTTCAAGCCGTGCACGGCCCGCTGGTCGACGTCGGGCAGAACGAGAGCCGAAGCGGAGCGCGCGCTGTTCCTCGCGGCCTGCCACGTGCCCGCGGTCAGGTCCTCCCTCAGACGCAGGTAGCAGTCGGTCGGTCGCTGGAGGGGGTCGGCAACCGTGGACAGGGTTGCGCCGAGGGTGGCGTTGGTCCGGTAGCCGGCCCAGGTCCACCAGCGGACATCCGCTCCCCGCCGCGTGATGAGGGTCCCACCGGGATGGACGGCGTGGGGGGCTTCCTCGTCTCGCCACTCCTGAAGCCCCGCGGCTGCCCTACGGGTCAGGGACACGGGCGGGTCGGCGCCGAGCAGTACGTCACGCATGGCACGGGCGAGCGCGTACGAGAGGCCGGTGGGCGTGCCGCTCGACCACCTGGCGATGCCTCCGCCCTCCACGGGTTGGACGAACACACGCTTGCGTCCCCAGTCGATGTAGGTCACCTGCCAGCTGCGCCCAGCCAGGAGCAGTCGACGGGGTCCCGGTCGTTCTTCGGTGAGTACGGAGGGGTCGGCCTGGCCGATCTCGGTTCGGCCGGACAGCACGGTGAACTGTGGGGGGGCAGTGAACGAGGCGGTCAGTTCGATGAAATGACGTCGTCCGAAGCGGCGTTCCGCCTCGGGACCGATGAACAGGAGGCCTCCGTCCGAGTCGAGGAACCCCTCGCTGACCAGGTGGCGCATGACGGGTGCTGCCGAACGGTCGAACGGTGCCATTCCGTTCCACTCGTCCATCCACAGATGATCTCCCAGCTTGTGCTTCTGGAGGGCCAGGGCGAGCAGCTGCTGGGCCACGAGGTGACGGGGCTCGGGTGGTGGGATCACGGGCTCCACCCAGCCGTGGCCCCATAGCAGCAACAAGCCGGCGGCCTGCAGCAGGGAGTCTTTGCGAGTGGTGAGGAACAGGCAGTTGCGGATGGAACCCGTCCTGCGTCCGGTCCGCCCGATGCGCTGCAGGAACGAGGCGACCGTGGTGGGGGAGTCGATCTGGATCACGCGGTCCAGATCGCCCACGTCGATGCCCAGTTCGAGAGTGGAAGTGGAGACGATCACGCAGTCGCGTGCCTCGGCGAACGCCTCCTCCGACCGCGCCCGTTCCGCAGTGGAGAGAGAGGCGTGCGACAGGAACACGGAGACGTCGCGGGCCCGTAGCGTGGCGCCCAGCTCCTCCACCTGGCGCCTCGAATCACAGAAAACCAGTCGCTTTTCACCACGGTGCAGAGCAGCGATGATCTTGGCTGCGTTGTCGAGGGAGCCGACGTAGTCCAGTTCCACGTCCCCGGGAGGTGGGGAAGGCGCGCCGCCCTCGCCCAGAGCCGTAGTGATGCCCGGGGCCACGACGTGCCCGGGCCGTCGGCCGGCTCCTGCTCCCTGGAGCCAGGTCAGCAACTCTTCGGGGTTGCCTACGGTCGCCGACAGTCCGATCCGCTGGATCTGGCGGCCCACCACCCGCTCCAGGCGTTCCAGCACAGCCAGCAGGTGCCAGCCCCGGTCGTCCCCGGCGAAAGCGTGCACCTCGTCCACGACGACCGCCCGTACCCCGCCGAGCAGGTGGGCATGGTCGGTCTTCACGCCAATGAGCATGGCCTCGAGTGATTCGGGCGTGGTGAGGAGGATGTCCGGCCGACCGGTGCGGATGCGGTTCCGCTGTGACTCCTTGGTGTCCCCATGCCATAGTGCGGCGCTCCGTCCCAGCCACTGTGCGTAGCCGTCGATACGGGTCACCAGGTTGTTCAGGAGCGCCTTGAGCGGACAGAGGTAGAGGACCGACGTCCCCGACCAGCCCTGCTCCGACATGGCGGACAGAATCGGTAGGCAGGCCGCCTCGGTCTTACCGCCCGCGGTGGGTGCCAGCAGTACTGCGTCGTGCCCGTCCATTACGGGATCGATGGCGGCTCGCTGCAGTGGCCGCAGGTCGGGCCAGCCGAGCGTGTTGACCACATGGTGCAGGACGACGGGGTCCAACCGGTCCACAGGGTCGCGTGGGGGATCGGACCCTTCGACGGGTCCTGTCACGAGATGTCCAGGTCGATCTCGTCGGCAGAGACCGCGGAGGCCAGGTTCCGTTCCACCTCGGTCAGCTCACCGCTGGAGAGGGTCAGGCGGTAGTGCCGGCGTGGGTCGAAGTCATCGAACTGGTCGATTCGGTCCAGTACGTCGCCGACCAGCTTCTTCAAGTAGACGCGCGGTGCCACACCGACCTTGCCGCCGAGGGCTCCGCCCACCGCGCCGGCCAGGTCGGCGACGTACGCGTCGTCGGCCAGCGCCCTCACCCGGTCCGGGGCGGAGGCGCCGGCCGCGTACAGATCCCGGATGGTGATCCCGAGCGCCACCAGAGAGTCCTGGGTGAAGCCCGGCAGTCGCAGCTGCACCGCTCGCGGATTGTCGAAGCGTGGGTCCGTGGTGAAGTCGGTGGCGAGCCGCTGGGCGAGCGGGGCCAGCCGCTGGGCTCCCTGATGTCCCTCGTAGAAGGCCGGCGTACCCGTGATGATCAGGTACAGGCCGGGGAACCGCCCGGAATGCACCTCGTCGATGAGCTGACGCAGTGCGTTGAGGGCTTTGTCGCGTGCGTCCGATCGGACCCGCTGGAGCGTCTCCACCTCGTCGAGCACGAGGAACAGCCCGCGGTGCCCGGAGTCGCGCAGCACGGTGAGCAAGCCCTGGAGGAATCCGAGTGCGCCGAAATGGTCCAGGTCGCCACGGACGCCGGCCGACCGGCGGGCTGCGGCCGCCACATGGGGTTGGCCGCCGAGCCAGGCCAGGACCGCGGAGGCCGTCGCCTCGTCTCCCTGCGCGAGGGCTGCCCGGTAGCCGCGTAGTGCGGTGGCGAAGGACGGGGCGTGCCGGGACACTTCGGTGAGGCGGGCCGTCAGCAGCTTCTCGACCGCGTCGGCCAGTTCGTCCTCGCTCGCTCCATCGGCGAGGGCGTCTTCCTCCAGGGCGTAGAACCAGGCGTCGACCACCGGGCGCAGGGCGCTGGGCGGGAAGCTGGCCGTGGTCAGCCGCTCGGTGAGCCGTCGGTAGACCGTCTCCAGGCGGTGCAGCGGGGTCTCCGTCTCCGAGATCTGAATCTCGGCCACGGCGAACCCCCGCTGCTTGGCACGCTCGCCGAGCCACCGGGTGAAGAACGTCTTCCCGGAGCCGTACTCTCCGCGGACGGCCTTGAACACCGAGGCACCCGAGGCGACGGCGTCCAACTCGGCATCGAGCGCGGACTCGAACCGGCCCAGGCCCGTGGCCAGCAGGTCCAGCCCCGTTTCGGGTACGGCGCCACGGCGCAGCGCGTCGATGGCGGTACGACGACGGGCGGCGGAGACGGTGGAAGAGCGAGGGTCGGTCACCCCCGCATTCTCCCATCCGTGCCGGATCGTCCCTGCGGACGACCGCTGCTCAGCCTCGGAAGCTTCCGTAGCCGAGGTTCCTCGTGAGTGTGTTGACGAACTCCGCGCTCTTTGCGGTCTTGTCGGCTCCCCAGCCGTGTTCGTCCTGGAACGCGTCGAACTGCTCGCGCAGTGAGGTCCAGAGGGATTCCAGACGTACCGGAGTGGGGAACACCTCTTCCCGAGCCGCGTTGGTGAGGGCGTCCGGACGGGTGAACACACGTCCCACCAGGTCGACGGCCCCGAGCATGGCCAAGTGGAAGTGGAGGTTGGTGTATTGGGAGCGGGAGATAGGCTGAGGACGTGACTGGAGGAAGTCGTCCACCTGGCGCTGTGTCCTGGCCAGCCACAGGTAGACGGGGAGCCCGGTCTTCTCGGAGAAGACCCGCTGGTAGTCGGAGTCCGACTTGAGCAGGCTCGACGGCCGGGCGCGGGCGTAGTCGGGCCGGCCGAGGCCCATGGCCATGACGGACTGGGCGAGCAGGGGGATGCTGATGATCCGGTCGGCAGGTTTGCCCTGGTTGCGGTAGAAGTTCTTGCGCCGGTCGTAGAACCAGCCGTGCTCGTGGAAGTACGTCTCGATCTGCCGCTGGATGTCGTCCGTGGCCCGTAGAGAGGCGACGGGGACGGTGGTCTGGCGGTTGGTGGCACGGATGACGGCGTCGCGGGCGGCCTGGTCCGCGGTGACGAGGATGCGGACCTGCACCAGTCGGCCGAAGACGGGTTCGGCCGGGTCGGCCGCATGCTGCGCGGACAGCGTCTGGTGGAGGGTGTAGGAGGTCTGCAGCCCGTTGACGATCTGGACGTCTGAGAGGCTGAGCCGCTTGCCCACCGACGTGGCCTGGGAGCAGACGATGGTGATGCCGTTGTTCAGCCACCAGAACTCCGGTGCCCCGGGGTCCCGCAAGGACTGGGTGATTTCCCGGTTCACCTCGACGTCGCCCTGGTAGTCCCGCACGTTCCAGTCAAAGATGTGCGACTTGATCACGCCGTTTTCGTCGCTGAGGAACTCGATGTAGTCCCGGAGCGCCACCAGGGCGATGTGACTGGTGCCGTGCGTGATGCTCTCCTGGTACGGGAGTTCCAGGGTGTACGAGGGGCGGGTGCTGGCGCGCTTCCAGAGTTCCGCTGGGCCGAGGAACTCCACCTCGCCCTGCGAGATCGCGAAGGCCTTGTCGAAGCGGTCTTCCAGGATCTTCGCCTTCGCCTGCACCTTCGGGTGCACCTCGCCCGCTTCGCCCCGCGTGACGTACGAGAATTTGATCAGCACGGTCGGGTGGCGGGTGATGAGCCGGGTCAGCGTGTCCTTGAACAGCCGGAATCTGGCGATCAGGTCGGCGGAGTAGAGGAGCGTGAAGTCGGCGTCGTCTGCCTGGAGGTCGAGCAGGTTCTTGCAGGTGGCCTCGACCTTGTCCAGAGCCGTCTCTGAGAAGGCGGGGGAGGTCTTGGCCTGGACGAGCCACAGGGTCAACCGGGTGCCGGTGTCGATCTGCGCGGCGGCGGAGGGCTGCTGCAGGACGTCGCTGTCCTCGTGCAGCAGCCGCCCGCCCAGGAATACGTAGGCGCCGTCGATGCCGCCGTCGTCGGATCCACCGATGACCCCGGCTTCGACCTCTTCCTCGGAGAGGCCGAAGCCATGCAGCGCATGCTCGCAGGCGAACCGCTCGAAGGCCGCGTCGAAGGACATGGCAACGGAACGCGAGTTCCGCTTTTCTTCGATCATCTGGTTGATCAGCACGCGGTCGTTGGCGCTCATATGTCCTTGCTCTGTGGGTTCGACGGACAAACGGTCTGTCAGCCTAGATCGAACTGCATTTTCAGCAAGGCTGAATCCAGCCGAACTGTGCGGCCGTCCGTGAGGGTTTCCAGCACCTGCACCCCGTCGAAGTTGAGGAGCTGTCGGAGGATGGCGGCGAAGCCGTCAGCCCTGGTCACCGGGTAGTCGACCCGCTGGGCCAGAGCCGTCACCGGAAGGGTTCCGGCATCGAGCAGGGCGCGGACGGCACGGTCTAGTTTGTCCTTCGGCGGCTTTCGGGCGAGGAGCTCCAGCTGGCTCTGGAACGCTTCGGCTGCGAAGAGCGCCTCCACGAGTGCATCGTCGGGGGACACCAGGACCTGCTCGACGAGCGTCTCCGATTCCTCGCTTGCCGGGACGAGTGCCACGTCGAACAACGAATCGTGACTCTGCGCCAGTTCTGCCTGAGCCTTCGTCGGACGTTGCCGGGCGGGCCGTGTGGACGTGGGTACTGCTTCGACGGCGGGCATGGTCGATCGGGGGGATGCCCCGTCGCTCTCCCACCATGCCGGACTCCGGTTGCCGAGCTCCCGCCAGCCGGCGGGCGGTTCGGCGCCGAACGACAGGAAGGCGAGCACGGGGACCGCGAACTCGGCCAGGGAGGCGCCGCCGTGGTAGCCGGCCTTGCGCGCCGTGTACCGGGAGTCAGCGTCCCAGAGGGCGACGACGGAGCCGCCGGATTCGGGCGCGACCACGCGCGGGCCCGAGAGGACCACCTCGGTCGGTGCGGTCTCCCCGCCCGGTTCCCGATGGCGGGCGGACAGCGGCGACGCGGCCTCGGCCTTCACCCCGTGACGGTCGACCACATGCCCGTGGTCACTGGTCAGGATGACCGCCATGCCTTCGGTCGCGGCCACCCGGAGCAATTCCGGGAGCCCGGGGATGTGCGCGGTCTGCCAGGACCCGTCGCCGAGCTTCTGCTCCTTGGCCAGACGGTCGTCGATCGCGTTCAGGACGACCGCCACATGTGTCCGGCCGTCCGCCAGGGCCTCGGTCAGTTCCGGCCCGAAGGCGTGGCCGGCGCTGTCCGCGCGCAGGTCGTCCTTGTGGAAGACCGCGGCCGGTGCCCCTGCCCACTGCTTGAACAGTTCGGGGAACAGCTGCTTCTCGTCCTTCTGCGTGCCCTGGAGCAGCCGCCCCGCGAAGAGGGAGGTCCGGCACACCGCGGTGACGGTGGGCAGGACCGCCGCGACGGCGCGCCGACGCGGATCTCCTTCGTCGAGAGGATCGAACTCGGCCCAGGAGGAACGCAGTTCCTCGCCGAGTTCGGTCGCGATGGGGGCACTCATCCCGTCCAGCACCAGGAGCAGGACGCGGCGACCGGTGCCACTGCGGACGATCGGCTTCACCACGCGGTCGAGGAAGGTCTCCAGGGTCAGCATGGTGTTCGGCGGGGTGCCCGCGGCGGTCCAGGCGGCCAGCAGGCCGGCGAAGTGGCGGTCGATCTCCTTCCGCGCGGTGCGGACCCGCTCCGCGAGCCGGTCGTACGCCGCCCTCAGCTCCGGGTCGGGGTCGCCGCCTGCCTCGACGTGCTCGACCGCCCGGTCCACCCAGCCGGTCTCGGTGAGGTGCCGCTCTATGGCAGCCGCCACCGTGTCCGAGCCGGGAGCGGGCTCACAAGCCAGCCACCGGTGGAGCCGCAGTGCCATGCGCGTCCGCTCGATCCTGGCGAGGGTATGCGGGTCCTCGGCCCGCACATGGCCGTTCAGCGACGCGATCGCCCCGGCGACGGCCTGTGCGTCTCCCCGCGCCAAGGCCCGGCCGACCGCCGAGAAGGCCTCGTCGAGTCCGGCCTGAAGGACCGGGCTCCTGCGCGCGGCAGCCTCCGCTCCGAACTGGCGTACCAGAGCAGAGGCCCTGTCCAAGACCGTGTCGAGGGTACGCCGCGCTTCCCGGGCCTCCTCCGCTTGACGAGCGCCGACGCGGGAGCGCGCCGTCGCGGCAAGCCCGGAGACGTACTCCTCGGCAGCCCTTCCGAAGGCCACGGCCAGGATGTCGAACTGCTCCCCGACGGCAGGGGGCTGCTCCCCGAACCAGCGCTCCGCACGGCCGCGCGCCTGGTAGATGCCCGCGTCAGGGACCGCATGCCCCCACAGGGCGCCGCACACCAGACCGAAGGCCGCAGCGTCGGCGCCGTGGTCGGCCAGGACCAGTCCGAGCAGGGCCCGGCCGGGGAGCCCGGCCTGGTCTTCCTCGGCCAGGAACTCCACCAGCCCCGACCGCTCGGGACCGCGCAACTCCAGCAGCTGTTCCGGCCCGCTCGGCAGCAGCGACCAGCCCAGCAGTGTGTGCATGTCCAGTTCGTGGCTCGCGGCAGGTCCACCTCCACCCGGCGCGTCCGGCCCGTACCGGCCGAGCCGCAGCCGCCGCAGCGCCAGCGAAGACAGTGCGGAACGCCGCGACAGCATCCCGCCGGCCAGGGCGTGCCAGCCTCCGGGCGGTGTGGCATCCAGCAGGGCCTCGGCCGCCCAGTTGTCCGCCCGCAGCCGGCCGTCGACGTCCTGTGCGCCGAACGCGTCGCGTACCACGTCCCAGCTGTCCACCGTGTCGATGCGCCTCTTGTGGGTGCGTGCCAGGATCGCCGGGTCGAGCTCGTGCTGCTCGCGGTCGGTCAGCACGACCAGCACGGCGGGACCGGCCGCCTGCCCCGTGAGCTGGCCGAGGACCAACTCGTGCACGGCGAGCGGGGAGGGCGCGGCAACGATCCGCGTCGTCCGGCCCTCCCCCCAGGCAGGCTCGGCCGGACCGTCCCAGTGCGGTGCAGAGCGCAGCAGCACCACCCGTCGCCTGCCGTCGCCTTTGAGGGAGCCGGCGAGCGAGGTCTGGGAGGAGAGGTACTGCGTGATCGTCGCAAGGTTCAGCCGGACCGCGATGGAACCGGTGGTTGCCGTGCTCATCCTTCGACGACCCGCCACGTGATCTCGACGGTGGCACCCGGCTCGCGAGCGGCCAGCTCGGCCAGCTCGGACTGCAGGTCCGCCACTGCACGGGCCGCCGTGGTGCGCCGGGCACCTGAAGTGCCCGACCGCCCGACGATGCTGCTCCCCGAACCCGTCGAGGGATTGTCCACCGGGACGGGAGGGTGGCTGCTTCGAGTGTTCAGCGACACGTAGTCGGCACGAGGATCCCGCGCCACCGGCTGGGGTGCAGGGGCCGGGGCGGCGGCCGCCTGGTTCCGCTTGATCAGGGCGAGGACCTTGTCCGTGGTGCGAGTCAGTGCCGCTACCAGCTCGTCCGGGATCTGGGGTTCGGCCGCGACGTTGCGGAGGGAGTCCAGCAGTTCGTCCCCCTCGGGTCCCTGGCCGGAGGCGAGGTCGAGGGTGGTCCACGAGGCCGACACCAGGGCACGCGATACCGCAGTCGCCTGCTTCAGCGAGTTCCCGAGCCGCTCCCCGCTGACCGGTCCGAAGTCGAAGCCGGCCAGAGCCTCGACGGTCCGCTTCGCACCGGTGGCGCCGGGACCGGAGGTCCGGTCGAGGGCCTTGAGCAGGTCTACGGCCCGTCGCGCGACGGCAAGGCGTCCGGTATCGACGGTCTCGTCGAGCCGGAGGAAACCGGCGTGCTTCTGAAGTTGCTCCACCAGCTCGTCCTGCGGACCCTGGAAGGCGTGCACCTGGGCGGCGATCTCGCGGGCCAGCTGGTTGACCATCCGCCCGCGCCGCAGTGTCGGCGCCGGCTTCCCGAACACCGTCGCGAAGCGCTGGCGGGCCGCCTCCCAGTCCGCCTCCGAGGGAAGCGGCTGGCTGCGCAAGGCGTCCCGTTCCTTGATCTGGGCGAGTTCCGGAGCGGGATCGAGAGGAGTGCCTTCGCGGACCCAGACCCGGTCGTCCATCTCGGCGAACGCCGCGACCACCAGCCGGGTCAGGAAGTCGGGCAGACCGCGCGGCGCGGGCCTGTCCGTCCAGTCCGTGAGCGTGATCAGGCTGAGGTCGCCGGTCACACCCTGTTCGCGGGCCAGCCGGCGGAAGTGGTCAGCCCAGAACTGGGACAGCTCGAAGTACGCCTCCTTCTGCTGTCCGAGCCGGAGCGGGCCGACGAGCCGTCGCATCAGTGCCCGGTCCGCCGCCGGGACTTCGGTCCGCCCGTCCCGGGCCTCGGCCGCGCCGCGGACGTGGGTGAACACCTTCCGGGCGTCGGCCTGCTTGACCGCCGTCCCGGTGTTCTCCTGGTCGAGGTCGGGGTGGTCCGGGAACTGCGCGGCGAGGAGGCGGCCGGCGATGTGCCGGATGCCGTCGCGCAGCGACTGGCCGAAGGAGAGGGTCAGCCCCTCGACCTCGCGGAGCGAGGCGAGGTGGTCGTCGAAGCCGACCTCCACGTCGCCGGCCTTCTTGTCGGCCAGGCCGTACGCCTGCTTGAAGGCGGCCTTGACCTTCGTCAGCAGGGTTTCCCGCTGGGTCTCGAGCAGGCCCTTGGCCCGGGCACGGTTGTCGGCGTTCAGGTGCCCGGCGTACTGGCTGTCGAAGCGCTGGTCGTCTGCGAGCGCCTTGTCGATGACGACAAGCCGCCGGAAGTCGGCGTACCGCTGGTGCGAGAGGTGCGTGGGCAGCCAGGCCACGGTGCGCGAGGGTTCGCCCTGCTTCTCGCGGAGCCTGCGCATCCGGTCCCGGTCCTCGACAGGCCCGTACTCGGTCTCGTCGAAGGGGACGTCGATCACGATCCGCCAGAGGCCGTCCTGGCGGGGCATCAGGTCGTGGTCCGGCAGTTCGTCCTCGTCGGCCACGTTGCCGAAGACGACTTCGGCGGAGCGGTCCGTGCCCCGCCACACGAATGACATTTCGTCGATGAACTGGCCCTGGCTGACGATGCCCAGTTCCTGCGAGAGGATCCGCCGCGCCAGGGCGGTGCGGTTGCCGGGGTTGTCGTTGACGTTGGCATTGGCGATGACCGAGTCGACGTCAACGCCGGAAAGCTCCAGCCTGACGCCCCGGTTGGCCTCGCTGCCGGTCTCCACGATCTCCGGGAACCGGGCCGCCCACTCCGAGACCTTGTTCTGCAGGATGCCGTACTCACGGCCCGGGATGGGGGCGACCACCGAGCCGTAGTTGAGGGCGGACAGCCGCCGGATGGTGAGGTCCGCGAGGGCGGGAACGCTCGGCGCGAGCGCGGACAGCAGCAGGGTGCCGACGATCCGGTTGTCGCCGACGAACAGCTTGACCCGGGCGCGCAGGCCCTGGTCGGTGAGGCTTTCGGGCCGGTGCGTGTACTGCTCGACCTCCTCCTCGGTCACGTTGTGCGTGCCCAGGAGGTACGGGCGCAGTTTGGTCCGGTAGAGCTTGTCCGCGGCCTCGAAGACCACCTTGAGGCTGTCGGTGAACGGCTTGTCGCCGCCCGCCGTGATCAGCGGGTACAGGTCACCGACCGGGATCAGGTCGCCGAGCCGCAGCTCGTCCCGGTGGTCGGCGAGTAGCTGGCCCATCAGCTTCATGCCGGTCCGGTTGCGCTGGAGCGCGGAGGAGACGTGCACCAGTGTGTCCATGAACGCCGGCGAGAAGGGGTACGTCAGCCGGAAGCTCTCCTCGTCGGCCCCGACGCCGTCGGCGCCGCGGTCCGAGCCGAGCAGGGTGTCCCACACCTCTTGGCGGACCTTGCGGGTCTTCTCGAACTCGGCACGGATCAGCGCGGCGGCCTCGTCGTCCTTCGGCCGCAGCAGGCGCGCGTGGGCGACCTGGGGGAGGTTGCGGTCCTCCAGCGTGATCTTGTCGAACCGGCCGGAGGCCAGGTTCAGGGTGTCCTGGATGGAGGACTCGGCCGCGCCGGAGACCTCCTCGCCGACCAGCTCGCGCAGGTCGCGCTGGCGGGCGATGAAGGAGACCACCGGGATCGCGCGGCGGGCATCCCCGCCCTCGACGAAGTTGGTGATCTTGCTGGCTTCCTTGGCGACGAACTTCTGGTCGTGGATGAGCGTCGCCAGCCAGAGGATCAGCTCGTCCAGGAACAGGATCAGGCCGTCGTAGCCGAGGCCCTTGGCGTGCTCGGCGATGACGGAGAGGCCGGCATCGAGCGAGATGAACCCGTGCTCGTCCTCGGCGGCGTTCTTCGCGAAGCCTGGGAGGAGGTTGGTGCTCGCGTCCTGGACGAGGCGCGCGCGCAGCTCGGCCGGGGTGGCGGGGCTGACCAGGTTGAGCCGCTGGCCGGCCTCGTGGACCTCCTCGGCGGCCAGCGCGGTGTCCAGCAGCGCGGGCGTCCAGGCGAAGGACTCGCCCCACTCGTCATCCTCGTCCGCGCCGCCGGTCGCTTCGGTGGCCAGACCGGCGATGACCGCCGTGTCGCCCATCCGGCTGCGCATGGCGCGGATGTCGTCGAACAGCGCGTCCGTCCGGTACACCTGCGGGGTCGCGGCCTCCGGGTGCAGGCGCTTCACGTGGGTGACGTACCCGCCGAGGACGCGCTGCTCCAGGGCCTTCGCCCCGAGCATGTGGTACGGCACGAGCAGGAAGCGCTTGCCGTCCACCCCGAGCCACTCATGCCTGGTCAATACGGGGTCGAAGTCGCCCTTGGCGCGGGCGGCCGGGCTGCCGCTGAGCAGTGCGTGCAGTACGGCCATGAAGTGCGACTTACCGGAACCGAAGGAGCCGTGCAGATAGGCCGCCTTGGAGGTGTGCCCGTCCAGGGCGGCCTTGATCAGCCCGAGTGCCTCGTCGAAGTTCTCCAGCAGCCGCTCGGTGACCACGTAGTCCCTCAGAGCCCGCTCGGCACCCTCCGGGGAGGTGGCCTCCGAGAGCTGCAGGACGAAGTCCGAGGTCGAGATGGACTCCTTGATGTCGATCACATCGCGGAGGAGGGGCGGCTGCTGGGCCATGTACGGGCTCACTCTCCGGTAAATCGGTCGTCGCGCTGCTCACCCGATCGTATGGGGTGGGTCGGACATCACGGGACCGATATCGCCAGAGGCGATCACACCTGGGCGGCCGGGATCAGCTCGCGGAGCTTCTCCCGGGTCTCGGCGTCCGTGGAGTAGATCACGGTGCCGATCATGCCCCGGGTGAGCAGCACCTTGTAGGTGTTGCGGATCAGCCGGTCGATGTCGTCGTCGGTGGTCGACTTGGTGAAGATCGGGTCCTTGGAAGCGGTACGGTCCACCACCCACCGGTCGGTACGCCAGACCAGATCCGGCCCGATGATCACGCCGGACCAGTCGTACTCGAAGCCCTGCGCGGTGTAGACGCAGCCGACCTGCCCGAACCCGGCCTCCTCGGTGGCCCACAGCGCGCGCGGCGGCGCCCCGAACAGAGAGCGGTCGCCGGGCACGTTCCACGGCTTGGCCCAGCCGCCGATCGCGACGTCGGCGGGCAGTTCCGTCATCTCCGAGGTGATCTTCGTGGTCCAGCTCCAGCAGTAGCCGGCCGCCATGCGCGCCCCGTACTTCTCCGCCTTGCGGGCGGTCAGGAAGTCCTCCAGCTCCTGAGGGCTGCCCACGGTCAGCAGCTGCACCTTTTCGTCCGGCTCCCAGACGACGGGCCCGTCACCCTCCAGCCCGAGCAGACCGGTCACCCAGCGCAGGTACGCCTCGCTGCCCCCGCACCGGAACTGGCTGTCCAGCTTCACGACCGTGCACTCCAGGCCCTGAGCCTTGGCGGCCTGCTCGATCTGCTCGACGGTCCCCATCTCTCCCGGGCGCACCACCTGGTGCTGGTCCAGCAGGAACACCGGTACCCGGGCAGCGTCGATCAGCTCTGCGACCTGGGGGCGCCCGGTGCGCAGGTGGGCCCTGGTGTAGCGATTGGCGGAGGTCAGGCGGATCCGGTGCGCCTCGTCGCAGATGAGGACGTCGAGGTCGTTCGGTTCCGCCTCCATGAAGCTGTTGAAGTACTTGAACAGCCTCTGCACCTCGGTCTTCCGAGCTCCCGCGACCTTCCGCATGGTCTCGGTGAAGGAGGAGGACCCGGTCGCGTGGAGGGCCGCCACCCCGCGGCGGTACAGCTCGCCCAGGAGCGACAGGGCGATCACGCTTTTCCCGGAGCCCGGCCCGCCGGCGACGACGATCACCTGCTTGTGGTTCGCGCGCTGGGCTTTGCGGACCGCCGACATCACCAGCTCGTAGGCGACCTTCTGCTCGTCCAGCAGGACGAACTGCTCGCGGTTGCGGACCTCCTCGGCCGCCACCTTCATCAGCTGCTTCGAGGGCCGCACCTTGCCGTGGAGCAGGATCTCGGCGGCCTCGCCCCCGGGCTTCGGAGCGAGCCGGGAGCGCAGGTAGTGCTGGAAGGAGCTGCGCTGGTCCTGGGTGAACAGCCGCCCGCGCACGTCCTCCGGCACCTCGCGCAGCCACCGGACGTCGGAGTCCTTGGCGTTGTGCAGGTAAGCCACCCCGGCGACCGACTCGGGGGTGTGCTCCAGCGCCCCGTTGAAGGACACCAGGTAGTCGCAGTAGGCGCGGACCTGCTCGATGGGGTTCAGCTGGGCGTCGGGGTACGCGTCGATCCGGCACAGCCGCGGGTCGTCGGCCTCCTGGTACGTCTTGCTCCACTGCTTGAGTTCCACGATCACGTACGAGGGCTCACCGGTGGCCGGGTGCACGCCGGCCAGTATCACGTCGGCGCGCTTGCTGGTGAGCGGCAGCGCGTACTCGATCAGCATCTCGACGTCGCCGAGACCGGCCTCGACCAGGGTGTTCGCCAGCACCGGGAGGCTGCGCTCCCAGGACTGGATCTCCGAGGGGTGCGGGCGGTGGCCCCTGGCGTGCAGGAAGTTCTCGGCCAGCATCAGCGCGAGCGCCCCTTCCGCGACCGAACCGCCGAAGAAGCGGGCGGCCACGGATGCCACGGATTCACGGAACAGCAAGACTTGCCCCCAGGCAGCACGAAATGACTCGTGCGGGTGGGGGCATGTCCTGGTCGGTGTCCGCCCGCGCCTGCGCGCGTGTGGTCAGGAAGCTCGTCGGGCCGCTGAGATTGGTCCGGCCATGGTAGGGCAGACGGTGATCACGCGGTCGCTCAGGGCAGGCCTGGCCTGGTGACCTGGCTCAAATCGATCTCCGGCTGCGGGCGTTCACCTCGGCGAGGCAGACCCGCAGCCGCTCCCGGCGGCTCACCGGCTCCAGATCGGCCGGTTCGGCGGTCCACTCCGGGCCGGAGGTGAGCGGGCGGAGCCTGACGCCGTTGTGGGTGTCGGCGTAGTCGGTGACGACACCGACCCGGCCGTGCCGGCGGTCCCGCACGGCATCGCCGGACCGCAGGTGCACGGGTGGAGGGTCCGTCACCCGGCGGCGCCCTTGGCGATGACGGCGGCGAGGGCGTGGGCGACGGGCGCGGAGCAGACCCCCAGGTGCACGAGCGCGTACCGGGCCTCGTCGGCGCGCTCGTCGGGCCAGGGGGTACGGACGTCCATGGCGGGGAGTTGGATTCCGGCCCGGGAGAGAGCGGCGGCGAGTGCGTCGCGGGCGGTGATGGCCTCCTTGATCTTGGCTCGGGATGCGCGTGTGGCGCGTGCGGTGTTCGGGGTCCGATGGTGTGGCGTGGTGGCCATGAGGGCTCCTGTCGTGGGGAGTTCCGGTCGAGCGGGTTTCCGTCGTTCGCCTGACCCGGGTCTGCAGGTCGGATTACCGTGCGTAGTGCGGGCATCACGAGCATGTATCCGGAACCGGCCCGCCACGCCGTGGGGCTGCTGTGCTTCGCCGCAGGTGATCAGTGGTTCCACACCTTCCACACCAGCACCGTCCTCGGAGGGGAGCGCGATGCCGCAGCGACGCGTCATCACCGGCCGCAGCCAGGAACCACGCCAGCGGTTCGCGGAGGAACTGCGGATACTCCGGACCGGGAGCGGGGCGAGCCTGCGGCAGCTGGGGGAGCGGCTGGGGTGGGACTGGTCGTTGTTCGGGAAGATGGAGAAGGGCGAGACCCTGGGCGGCCCGGAGGTGGTCCAGGCGTTGGACCAGCACTACGGGACGCCGGGGCTGCTGCTGGCGTTGTGGGAGGTAGCGGCGGGGGATCAGCGGCAGTTCCGCGAGCAGTACCGCCGGTACATGGCGCTGGAGGCGGAGGCGGTGAGCCTGTGGCATTTTGCGGTGAGCGTGCTGCCGGGGTTGTTGCAGACGCCGGGGTATGCGCGGGAGCTGCTGACGGCGGGCGGGATGGTGGAACCGGAGCTGACGCAGCAGGTGGAGGCGCGGATGTCGCGGCGGGAGCTGCTGGAGGGGGAGGCGGCGCCGCGGTTTCGGACGATCATCGCGGAGGCGGCCCTGCGGACTCCACTGAGTGACTCAGATGTGTGGCGAGAACAGCTTGAGTACATGCTGGAGATGGCAGAGCGGCCACAAGTGACAGTGCACGTGCTTGAACAGAGCGCTGGGCTGCACGGTTTGATGGGCATGGACGTCTGGTACCTGCTTCTGCCGGAAGGTCGTACGGTGGCTTACACCGAGAACGGATACCGGGGCGAACTGATCGAGGAAGCAAACCCCGTCGTGCGGTTGCAGACGACGTACGATGCGGTGCGTGACCTGGCACTTTCCCCGGCTGAGTCGCGGAAGTTCATCCTGCGGATGTTGGAGGAAGCACCGTGAGATCCATCGACCTGAGTGCCGCTACGTGGCGCAAGAGCAGCTACAGCAATCAGGACGGCGGCGCTTGCGTTGAGGTATCGGACGACTTCGCCGCCATCGTTCCTGTACGAGACAGCAAGACCCTGCACGGTCCCGTCCTAGTGTTCCCCGTCCGCGGTTGGGCTGCGTTCGTTGCGGCCGTCCGGGACGGCGAGCTGACTGCCTGAACAACGGAACGGCTCCTGTGATCGAGGGATCACAGGAGCCGTTCCGCGTTGTGGCGACTGCTACTTCTTGGCGGTACGGCGTCCACGTGTTGCGGCGGCAGGACGCCAGGCCCGCAGGTCGTCGTCCGTCAGACCGTGCTTGCCCTGTTCCATCTGGCGGTCGCCACGGAAGAACGCGGCCTTGGAGGAGCCGAAGGCCGGATCGGGTTCCTCGTGCCACTGGTCCAGCCACGGCTGGAGCTCCAGCAGGCCGGCCAGGAAGGGCATCGCTTCCTCCGCGCTCAGGGCCTCGTTGGCGGCGATGTACGTGTCGAGCGCGTACGCCTGCTCGGCGTGGTCCCAACCGGCCCAGCCGTACAGCTCCGGGGTGGGGACGTTGGTCTGCCCGTAGGAGATGAAGCGCTCCTTGGGCACGTCGAGCTTGCCGCGGGCCCGCCAGTAGGAGGGGCGCAGGAAGTCGGCCGAGGTGTACTTCGGTGGGACCGGGATCTCGTCCCGGATCTTCCGCTTGGCCGGCTCGTCCGGGGCGTCGTCCTCCTGCCGCTGGAGGTCCCAGACGTGCTCCCAGTCGGCGCGCTTCTTGAGCCCGGAGGGCTTGTAGCGCAGGGCAGAGAGGAAGGGGACGTGCTCGTCGGTCATCAGCTCGGCGACGACGGCGGGCAGTTCCTTGCGTGGGGCGTAGATCTTGGCGACGGAGACGAAGTCCTCGTCGCGGGACAGGTTGTCCGTGAGCCGGGAGAGGGTGACGAGGGCGGGCATCCCGTTCTCATCGAACCAGTGCGAGCGGTCCTCGATCCGGTCCAACAGCCAGGCGCGCAGCGCCTTCTCCTGGAGCGCGTCCCAGCCTTCGGTGGCCCAGCGGCGCTTGTACTCGGGCCGCTCGATCATGCCGATGGCACGGCTCGACTCGATGGCGTCGATCCGCTTCTGGACGACCTTGCGGTAGGCGGCGGGCCAGTGCGAGGGAATCTCGGTGACGGGCGTGGACCCATGCCGCTTGAACCACTCGCCACTGGCCTCGCCAGCAGCAATGCGGCGTGCGAGCACGATCTCGAAGGCGCGCTCACCTAGGGCGAGTTCGGGGATGTCAGGTGAGTTCGGAGACTCGGAAACTCGGAGGTCTTGGGGGTGCAAATTGTAGAGGGAGTAGACCTGCCAGTCCAGCTCCTCCTGCAATGCAATCATCTGGGCGCGGGTGGCGCTCCAGCTTAGCCGCGCGTTGCGAAGCGAAGTGCTGTTTGGTGTGCCGTGTACTGCAAGGCTTGAGGGAATGACAGATTTGAGCTGCTGCGCGAGGTTATCCAAGCGAAGGCCCAGGGAAATGGGGGAGGTGTGCGGTAGCGGGATGCGCCCGAGGTTGGCTCCCTTGATCTGGTAAAAGCGCTCCCACTCCTGCGACTTGAAGCCCTCGTTAACGCCCTGGCTACCCTTGTCGTGACAGTTCATCTTGAGCCAGAAGCACACCAGGGAACTATTGAGCAGGGCGAGTAGGCGTAGGTGCTCTTCCTCGCTTGCCTGATCTGTGAGCGTGATTGCAGGGGCGGTATCCTTGAAGACTTTATCGCCTCGATCGAGGGTGAAGTGATTCAACGTGGTCGTCTCGGGCACCGCGATAGAAAGGGGGGACTTGTATCGTTCCTTGAAGAACATTGAGTACTCGAACCAAGTTAGGCCTCGCTGTACCTGGCTCTTTCCAAACGCGATTCGGTTCGTTAGGGGCGTCCTGTAGGGCCAGAGTGTGCGGAGTGTCGAGTCGGCGGCGTCTGGCTTGAGTGTCTCTGCCGAGTAGGGCCAAATAGAGGCTTTCGGTTCAGAAATCAGGTAGTCGCGGACCTGGGTTCCCTCGACGATATCCCGCTGCTGAGTAGGGGGAACCTTGTTGCGTCGCAGGAAACCCGCGCCGACCATGTATGCGTCGTCTTCGCGTGTTACTGCACCTGCGCCAATTGCTTCGGAGATCTGGCTTAGAGTGGTAGTCGATGCTGAGGAAATGCTGGAGACAAGCTCCAATCCACCATCGGAGAGAATCCAGGGGCGCTGGCTAAAGTAGATGTCCCGGTTCAAGTCATCAACCGACACCCATGTGCTAGCCGACCCCGGCATGTCGATTTGGCGGACGATTGCCTTCCATACCAATCCTTCCCCACCGCTCGTTGGCGCGGAAGGCTCACCCTGGACGCTTCGTACAGTCCGGATAGTCGTTCTGCGCGTGCTGCCGCCTCGTCGCCTGCCGACCAGGATGACCGTCGGGGTTCCGTGTCCAGGAATGTATGCACCTGAGGTGTCTACGACTTCGGTCAGTTCCACCTCATGGCCGAAGTACGTCTCGATGAGCCTCGTGCCGAACTCGCGCTTCATGAAGGAGTTCGCAGTGATCTGGCCGACCATGCCATACCGGCGCCCGCTTTCGGCGTCTCCGGCCATCGCGAGCTCGAAGAATCGCTGAGCGAACGGCACCGACAATGCATACGTTCCCGCGCACGCGTCGTACAAGCCTCGGTACAGCTCGTTGAGCTTCTTGTCCTTCACCGTGATGTACGGCGGATTGCCGACCACCACGTGGTAGCGCCCCTGCTTCAGGATGTCCGGGTGTTCGTGGATGTCTTCCGTCTCGTACTTGAACTCGGCCAGTTCATCCGAGTCCTCCGAGCCGTCGCCTTCGAACAGGCTCTCCTGCTTGTGGCGGTGCTTGATGAGGGAGTCGCCCACCGCCAGGTGGATCGGCCACTCGTACCTCGCGGCCTCGGCCAGCGTCCGGACCCCGCTCGCCGCCATCGCCGCCACCAGGAGCCGGAATCGCGCGATGGCCACCGCGAACGGGTTCAGGTCGACGCCGTGGACTGAACCCAGAGCCGCCGCGACCCTCGCATGCAGGTCCTTGGCCGGCTGGCCTTCCGCCCACAGGCGGACCAATCGACGGAACGCGCCTAGGACGAAGTGGCCCGACCCGCACGTGGGGTCGATCATCTTCAGGCCCTCGTAGCCGAACTCGCGGACCGCTGGGTTCATCGTCCGGTCGAGGATGAACTCCTCCACGAACTCCGGGGTCTGGAGCAGTGCGTACGTCTTACGTGCCGCCTCGCTCAGGTCCTGGTACAGGTCGCCCAGGAAGCGGGTGTCCCAGCCCTTCGTGCCGTCTCCGTCCTCCTCCAGCGGGTCCGTGAAGTCGTGGATCAGGACGCCCGCTTCGTCGCGGGCGCGCCAGAAGTCCACCAGGTCGCTGGCGCCGTCGTGCGAGAGGGGAATCTGGTACAGGGGGTTGTGGCGGCGGTCGAAGAGGAGGCGGCCCGCCTGGCCGGCGCCCAGTTCCTCGAAGGCGTGCTCCAGCCAGCCGCGGTATGTCGGGTCCGCAGACGTGGCCACGTACTCCTCGTACTTGGCCAGGGCCAGGTCGCGGCGGTCGGTGCCCGGGGCCGTCAGGTACGGCTCCGGGATCAGGCCGTTGTCCTCGCAGAAGCGGACGAAGACCGTGCCTAGGACCCAGGCCACCGCCACCTGGGTGACGCGGTCGTCCAGCCAGGAGTTCCAGGTCGCCGCCGTGCGGCCCAGCTTGCGGGCGCGGTCGTACTCGGCCTTCAGCCTCGCGCCGACCTCCTCGACGGCCTTGACCTGTTTCGTCAGATCGGCCTCGGCCGCTGTGACCTGCTTCTTCAGATCGTCCAACAGGGCCTTGCGGTCGATCACTTGACGTCTCCCTCGGTTGAAGCGGTGGCGCCGGCTGCCTGCCGGTGCCGGTCCTGGACCCATGAGTCCGGAAGTTCGATCCATTCGCCCAGGCCCACCTGGTAGGCCACGGCCACCTGCCCCAGCCTCGGCTCCCGAGCCGGGTCGCCCTGCGGAACGAGGAGCCACAGCCCGCGCCCGCCCTGCCGTGCGGCCTCGGCCAGCCGGTCCAGGACGCCCATCGCGTCGTACCGGGCGAAGACCGACGCGTCCGTGAGGAGGACCGGGCCAGAGCCGGTAGCAGGAGAGAGCAGGTCCCGTACCCGGGGCTCCACCGCGCCCCAGGCCGTCCGCGCGTACTCGGCGAACTTGAGCGCGCCGCGCGACCCGGACTCCGCAGCGTCCGCCTTGAGCAGGGTTTCCCACGTCGGCTTGGTGTCGGGTGGGACCAGAGCGTGCAGGGCTTCCAGGAAGAGTTCGGTGACCGAGACCGCTGCCGCGTCCATGCGGGCCTCCAGGGCCCGGACTGCCGCCGGCGAGCTGCCGTGGTGCACGGTCAGGACGCGGTAGCCGTCCTTGCGGGCGGAGACGCGCAGCCGCTCGTCTGCGCGGGCGGCGCCCGCCAGCAGCGGATCGTCCGCGTAGCGGATCGCGGCGCTCATGTCCGTTGCCCGCGGGCCGGAGCCGGAGGTGAGGTAGCCGCTGGTGATGCTGTCCATGCGGGTGGGCAGGTAGCGCTGCGTCTTCGTGCCCTGGAGGGTGGACAGGGACAGATCGAAGCCTGCGTCCCGCAGGGCCTTGGTCAGCGGGCCGCCGGTCGGCAGGTCGTGGGTGAGGGTGCCCCGTGCGTCCTGGACGACCAGTTCGGGGAAGCGGGCGCGTACGCGCTCGTGGATGTCCTCCGCCCGGATGCCGGGCTGGCGGCCTTCCGGCATGCCCGGGGTGAGACGTACCAGGCCGGCCTGGGTGAGGCGCAGGGCCCGTACGAACGCCAGGTCGCGGGGGTAGACCTCCAGGCGCGGGGTGGCCGCCGCGTTCGCCGAGGCGGCGGCGGCCAGCTGGACCAGGCGGCGCTCGTCCCAGTCGATGGTGCCCGGCGGGACGGTCAGCGCGTTCAGCTCACCGAGGACGGTCGCGGCCGTCGGGAGGGTTTCGAGGCGGGCCAGTCGGTCCGCGGTACGGCCCAGTCGGGAGGCGTAGTCCAGCAGGCCGGGGGCGGTCGGGGTGTCCGGGCCGTCGGCCTCCCGGACGTCCAGGGCCAGCAGGCCCGCGCCCAGGGAGTCCTCCGTCGCCTTGCGGTTCGGCTGGTGCTGGAACTCGGCTTCCTCCGGGTCGAGCTGCTCGACCTCCACCACGGCGCGGACCGCGGCGAGCGCCAGCGCGCGGCGCTGCTCCCGTTCGGCGAGCCGGGTGCCGCGGCGCACCGCCAGGGCGTCTGCGACCTCGACGGCGGAAGCGACCCTGCCGAGCCCTTCAAGGAGGCTGACGATCTCGTCACGGAGCGCTTGCACCGCCGGGTGCTTCTTCCAGCGCTTGCGCTCCTCCTTCAGCATCTGCGGGATGCGGCCCACGGACAGGTCCAGCGCCTCCGCCACGTCCTTCTGCTTCGGCCAGACGCCGATCGCGGGCAGCTCGCCGCGTTCGTCGGGCAGGCGCAGCAGCAGGCGCACCATCTTGACCTTGTTGGCGTTGGAGCGGTTGTTGTTCAGCTCGGGTACGAGGAGCGTGGCGAGGGTGTCCAGAGACACCGACCGGAGGGCCTTGCCGGACAGACCGCTCGCGCCTTCGGTCGTCGCGAGTCCGCCGAGTACGGCGGATTCCGCGGCGGTGAGCTGGGCGAGCTCCTCCTTGGCCTCAGCCCGACCGCGCGGGCTGAGCGGCGAGACCGGTGCTTCGCGCAGCAGGTTGCCCCACTCGCGCTGGCGCCGCTGCACTTCGGCCCGGGTCTTGGCGCCCAGGCCCGGAGCGTTGGGGAGCTTGTAGCGGCTGTACTCGAGCAGGCCGCCGACCGTGGTGATGTCCAGCCCGTAGAGGAAGGACTCGGCGGCCGGGGTCAGGCCGGCGGCCGAGAGGTGGGTGTCCCGGGTGACCTCGGCGGCCAGCCGGTCGCGCTGCTCGTCGGCGGTCAGGGAGTCGGCCCGCGCGATGGCGGGGGCGTCGGCCTCGGGGGTCTGCGGGGCGGTCGTCGGCTCGGGGTGGCGGGAGCGGTGGCTGGACGGGACGGACTGCGAAGCGTCCAGGAAGATCTTCTTCCAGGCGTCCCGCATCGGCTTGAGGTCCGGGAACCGCTTGGCCGTGTCCCGGGCCAGGGCCTTGCGGAAGAAGGCCACCAGGCCGTCGCGGACCGCGGGCTCGAAGGCGTCGGCCGCGATCAGCGGGTGCGGGAACTCCTTCTGGTCGGTCATCCGGGGCGGGAGCGAGCCGTCCCCCCACTTGGGCAGCTCGCGGGAGGCCATCTCGTGCAGGGTGACGGCGACCGCGTACCGCTCGGCGTGCGAGTCGTACGCCGAGCGCGTGAGGGTGCCGATGAACGGATCGAGGTAGCCCTCGGTGCCCGCTTCGTGTTCCGTCGCCGGGTAGCCGGCGAGCGAGAAGTCGATCAGGACGAGTTCGCGGGTGCGGTTCGGGCGGATCCGGATGGCGATGTTGTCCGGCTTGATGTCGCGGTGCCAGACGCCCTCGCCCTCCAGGAAGTCGACGGCGCCGAACAGGTAGTCGCCGTACGCCTCCAGCTGGTCCATGGGGAGGCGCCCGCGGTCGCGGAGCTGGCGGGCGACGGTCTCCTCACGGTGGCGGGTACGGATGCCGGACTCGTCCGTGCCTTCAGGATCGGCTGCGCGCTCGTCGCCCACGTACTCCAGGGCGAGGACCGTACGGCCGCCGATCTTCAGGGGCTGCGGCTCGACGAGCCGGATCACCCGGGAGTCGGCGCGGAGCCGGCCCATGATCTCGGCTTCGCGCTCCAGCACCGAGCCACGGCTGTCGGACTGGGCCACCTTGAGGACCGCCAGGGAGCGGGGATGGCGTGCATCGGCCTCGCGGTCGCGGACGAGGAAGGCCCGGCTGGTGGAGCCGGTGCCCAGCCTGCGCCGGACCTCCCAGCGGCCGGCGAGCACGTCCCCGGCGACGGCCTCGAGCGGGTCCTTCTCGGGGGCCGGGGCGACAGCGGGATCGGCGCTGTCGGTAGCTTCCTGGACGGAGGCCGCGGAATCGGCGGAAGGTGCGGTGAGGGCGTCCTCGACGAGCTCCAGCATCTCCAGGAACTCGTCCACCGTGGACAGCCGCTGGGCGGGCCGGTAGGCGGTGGCGGCCTGGACCAGGTCGTCGATGTCCTCCGACAGGCCGTCCACCAGCGAGCTGGGCCGCAGCCCTTCGCCCGCTTCGAGCCGCGCGAGCAGCTCGGCCTGGCTGGCGGCCGGGGGCTTGCCCGTGACGAGCAGGTAGGTGAGGACCCCGAGGCCGTAGACGTCCAGGTAGACCGGGTCGGCACTGAGGGCGGTCAGCTCGGGTGCGAAGTACGGGTCCGAGCCCTCCGACAGATGCATGGCGGAGAGCGCGGTGGGCGCGAGCCGGGTGGCACCTGGGGCGGCGCCGCCGGTGCCGCTGCTCTGCGTCGCGATCTGCCAATCGGAGATCTGCAGGCGCGGGGTGAGCCACGCGGTCTCCTCGCCGACCGTCCGGCCCTCGCGGCCCCGGCTGCGCGGGATCACGTGGATGGAGCGGGCGGCCAGTGCCCGGTGGAAGATGCGGCGCGAGTGGGCGGAGCGCATCGTCTCGGCGAGCTGCCGGACCAGCGACATCCTGGCCAGGATGTCCAGCTTGTCCCCGTACTGGAGGAGGTACTCGTCCAGGCGCAGGGTCTGCCGGTCGTAGTCGAACACGACGACGGGCCCCGCGGAGTGCTCGGACGGGAAGTACTGCCGGTACTGGACGACACCGGGGTGCCTGAACCGCTGGAGTACGGCGGCCTCCCGGCGGGCGGCGTTGTCCACCGACTTTCGAAGCGCCGCGGAGGAGCCGCGTTCGCGGAGGTAGATGCGGACCCGGGCGGTCTCGGGCAGCTCGCTGTGCTTGGCGTTGTAGTCGGCCCAGGTCGGCCCTGCGTCGAAGGCCTTCCGCTCCAGCTCGTACGGGCCCACCTTGTACTCGGCGTCGCTGCGGCGGATGCCGACCCGCTCCAGCGCGGCCTTGATCTCGCGGGAGTCGACGGCGGTGATCCGGTGGCGCTCCTCCCGCGGCGGCTGCTTCAGCATGGTGAGCAGCTCGGGAAGGGTGTAGATCCCGTTCTGGTCGTGGGCGGGCAGCCGGACCCGCAGGGAGCCGTCAGTGAAGCAGACCGCCTCGGCCACCCAGACGCGCTTGCCCTGCTGCCCGAGCAGCCCGGCCAGTTCCTTGGCCTTCTTGTTGACCAGGTGCAGCGGATTGCCGTGGGACTCCCGGCGCCCATTGGGCTTCAGCTGTACCCAGGTGCCGCTCTCGCTGGTGACCGTGCCGCGCCAGTTCTTCAGCTCGATCATGCAGGCGCCGCCCGGGGCGACGACCAGCAGGTCCACTTCACGGACATGGCCGGTGTTCGCGGTGAAGGTGAAGTTGGACCAGGCACGCCAGGGGTCGGAGTCGGGCAGCTGGTCCCGGATGGCGTCGAGGGCGCGGCGCTCATGGTCGAACTCGGACTCGGTGACCGTGGTCCACCGGCCTTCCCGCATGCGCTGTTCCCGCCTTCTCCGTCACCGCGCCGTCTGTGATCTCCGCCCGTTCCGTCCGGCACTGCCGGACTTGGCGGAAACTCCGAGAATCCTAACGGCAGGGAGTGACAGCCGGACCTGGTCAGAGCGACGAGAAGCAGGGGCTCGACGTGATGATCGAGTACGGGCGGGCGGGATTTCAGCGGCCGGCACGCAGCCGGATGTCCTGGGTCCAGGCGTTGGAGCGTCCAGAAGGGGTGGCCTTGCACGCGGTGGCGTAGCAGCGCCAGAACCAGTTGCCGTTCTTCCGCCGCCGGATCTCGATCTCCGCGCCCCGGCACCGGCCGCACTTCGGCGGGCGGGCGAAGATCTCCGCGTGCTCGTGCGCGAGCAGCTTGCGGGCGAAGTACGCGCCGCGCATCGCCACCATCACCTCCCGGGTCCAGCTCTGGGACAGGGCGTTCAGGCTGCCGAGCAGGACGGTCCGCTCGTCGAAGACCGCGATCTTCTGGTGCATGACGTTCATCGGGATCACGGCGTCTGCCACGGTGCGCAGATCCGCGATCAGCGCCTGGCTCGCGGGCTTGCGCTGCAGCTGGTCCGTGTCGTCGCGGATGAAGACGGTGATCCGTACGCCCCGGTCGGCTGCAGCGGCCAGGGCGGGCAGGAGGGAGCGGAGCCGCTTCGCGACCCACGGCGCCCAGAGCCACAGCGAGTGGCGTGCCTGAAGGATCTCCTCCGTGAAGGTGTCGTAGAAGGTCGTCTCGTCGTGGACGTCGGTCACCTCCACGTGTCGGCCCAACACCTCCGCCAGGGCCGTGCCGAACTCACCGCGGAACGGGACCGGGGCCTTCGGCGGAGCGATCAGGTGCTTGGCCTTCAGGACCCGGACGCCCGGGGATCCGATCAGCGCAGCGAGCCGGGCCAGGGCCGTTCCGGGCTTGGCGTTCCTGACGCGAGCCCCGCCGGCGACGACGTACAGCCGGGCCTTCGTCCGGGTCACCGCCACGTTGAACAGGCGGACGCCGTTGCGGTGCCAGGCATCGGCCCCCGGCTGTCGGTGGGCGAGGGCCATCCACAGCTCACGGCTGTCCCCACTCCCCTCCACCGTGTCGAAGACGACGACGTCGAACTCTCGTCCCTGGAACCGGTGGGCCGTACCGACCTCCGCGAGCGGGCGCCCCGCGCCTTCCACGTCGCGCAGTGCCTCCAGGGTGGCCTCGGCCTGGACTCCGTACGGCGTGACGATGCCTGCCTCTTCACCCTGTTCTCGGTGGAGTTCCACCAGAGCCCGGGCGATGAGGGAGCCGGCGGGCCACCATCCCTTGCGGCTGCCGGTCAGGTGGGCGCGGGCCAGCTCGTGCAGGCCGTCGGTGTCGATGAGGACGATCTCGGGATCGTTGTCCGGTCGCTCCCGCAGCACCTGGGGGCCGCCCGTGAGGACACCGCCGTACGCGAGGTCGTTGGCCAGGCGCATGACGGCGGGGCCGAAACGGTGCTGTTCGGTGAGCGTGACGCAGGACGGGTGAGCCTGGGCATCGGAGGGTTCATGGATGCCGCAATGCTGGAAGACGTCCGGATGCAGCCACCGCTTGATGTCGGGGCGGTCGTTGTTGCCGAGGGCCGGCGGGATCACCGGTCCCAGCTGCATGAAGTCCCCGAGCAGGACGGCCGCCCGGTCCGCCTTTCCGGTGGCGAGCAGGACCTCGGGGAGGGTCGCGGCCCCCGCCTCGTCGACGAGGACTACGTCGTAAGGCCCCTCGAAGACCGTTCGGTTGGTGCGGAACCGGGCCAGTGTGGTGGCGACCAGCTTGGCGGACTTGATGATCTCGCCCTGGGCGTTGCGGGCGAGCCGTTCGTACTGCTCCTGCGCCTGCTGGTACTGCTTCTCCAGTTCCGGGCGGCGGGCGTGGTCGGCCGCCACGGCGGGACGCAGTCGTTCGGCCCGGTCGTGCTGGGCCGGCCAGCCCCGTCCGGCGGCGTGTTCGGTCAGGTCACGGGCCTGCCGGGAGCGGGCGGCGGTCTCGGAGGCGCGGACCGCCTCCCGTTCGAGGGCGAACGCCTCATGCTGCGCCTGCTCGCTCTCGGCCACGAGGGACACGGCGTCGGCTTCGAGCCGGGAGATCTGGTCCCGGGTGAGCGGGATGGTCTCGGCCAATGCGTTGATGCGTGCACCGATGCGGGCGATGTGCGCGGTCGCGGTGGCGCGGGCCTCCCGGGCTGCCACCCTGGCGTCCGTGGCGGCTGTCCGGGCGTCTGCCAGTTCGTCCTGGAGGGCGGTGATCGTGTCGCGCTGTCGCCACTTGGCGACAGCACCCTTCGCCTCGAGGTCTTTCAGCCTCAGTTGCAAGGCGCGGCGGTGGTCGTCCGCGAGCAGGGCGTCGGCTTCGCTGTTCCCAGCCGCTTCCTGCACACGGGTGATCTCCTCCGCGAGGTCGTCGACTTCGCGCCACCGGTCCTTCGCGGCGTCGACGGCCTTCTGACGTCCGTGCGCCGTTCCGATGGCCTCCCCGAGGTGAGCCAGGTGCTGGACGGCCTGGCCGAGCCGCTGCTCCGCCTCCGTCACCCGGGCTTGTGTCGCTGCCACGTCTTGTCCGGGCGTCTGCAGGAGCTTCAGCGCCGCGAAGTACGACGGGGCGTCGAATCCCGCAAGGCTGCTCTCCCAAGCTGCCAACTGCCGGGCTCGTTCCCCGATCGCGACGAGTTCGGCCTCGAGTGCCGTGCGCCGGGCAGCTGCCTCTGTGAGACGGGTCTGGACCATCAAGGGCAGGGATACGGACGGGTCCTCGGCCACCTCCCGCAGGTGAGGAGGTCCCACCCGGACGATGTCGCCGGACTCGTGGCGCTTCTCGCGCACCACCCCCAGCAGGGCATTGTCCACGGCGATATTGGTCGCCGATACCAGCAGCACACGCCGGCCCTGGGCGATGAGGTCACCGATGGCACGCTTGAGGACGGTGGTCTTCCCCGTGCCCGGAGGCCCCCACACCAGGTGGACGCCCTCGCCGAGGCAGGCCCGGTAGGCGTCCGCCTGGGTGGGATGGAAGCCCGGTGGGTCGACGGCGTGGGCCGAGAGGCCACCGATCGTGCCGGTCGCGAGAGCAGTGGCGAGGGGATGCTCGCCCAGTCCCGCGATGCCGTCACGCAGGGCCTCGATCAGGAACGTGGGCGGCTGCTTGAGCATCCACAGGTGTGGGTCGGTGATCTCGGTGAACTCCGGTACCCGCACCGTGAGAAGGGAGCCGTTCTGCGCGGTTTCGGAGACGGCGAAGCCTTTGGTCTCGATGCCGTCATCGTCCGGTCCGGCCAGCCTCAAGGAGTCCAGCTGCTCCGGTCCGATGTCGGAGCCCCGTAGATCGACCACGTATCGACCGGGCTCACTGCTCCGGGCTGCCCTGCCGACACACTGCCAGCGTGGCTGCCTGCCGACGCCGCCCTCGACGGCGATCCACTCGCCGAGCGCCGAGGCGATCTCCTCGCGCCATCCCACCTACCGTCCCCCGATCTGCCCGGTACGGTCGCCGGCCCGCTGCTGCGCCGCACCCTACCCACCTGGTGGTTGTTACATACAGTGAACGCGAGATGGCAGGTTGACTCAACGCGGTCGGAAGCCGACCAGTCGGTGGGATCCGGCCAATTGCTGTCCTTGACCCAAGGTGCGCGCTGTGCGGGAGAACGGCCTGCGATGCGTCAACGTCAACGTCAGCGTCACCGGGCCCCGGAAGCGCCCGGCGCGTATGGGCCCCTTCGCCCCCATGCGGGCAGCCCCGGACATCGCGCCTCACCGTCGACGAGGCCAGGGTCACCCGGGAGCAGGCAGCGCTCCGGCTCCCGTAGCTTCAGACGCGGATGAGAGGAGAGCGGATGCGCGCGAAGCGCTACGACCAATGCGTGCTCGTGCTGATCGAGGTACGGGGCGGGCAGCGTGACTGGGACAGGGCGGAGGGAGAGTTCGAAGGCCAGGGCTGGTCCGTTGTCAGCTCGTTCGCTCGCGGTGACGGAGCGTCAGTCGGTGTGCTGAGGGCGGACTCCTCGTCCCGGCTGTTCTCCGTCGAGGTGCGGTTCTTCGGAGCCCGCAACCGTCGTACCGGGCGGGCCGCGGGCTGGCGTGTGGAAAGCCTTGCGCGGGCCACCGGGCTGGAGATGTACGCCCGGCGGTGCGAGCCGATGGACCGGGACCGGGAGCAGCTGACCACCTGGCAAGCGCACACACTGGCGCACCGGCCGCCGCGCGTGCCCGTACCGGGTCAGCGGACGCCGTTGGGGAGGCTGCGTCGCGCGGCCGTGCTCGCGGGCGCACGGTTTGCTGAGAGCCGCGGCCACCACGACACCGGCATGGTGGTCACGGGCACGGCGTCGGAAGCCCGCCGACTCTCCCGTATGGACCGGCTGAGTGGTTCCGCCCCCGAAGCCGTCACCGACGTGCGGTCGCCTTCCGGCCGGGAGCGCGGCCACATCGTGCCGCGCCGCGCGGAGGACCTTCGCCGCAGGACGAACCGCCTCGTGGCCTGGTTGCTGATCATGGTCTTCTGTGCGGTGGTCGCCCGGCAGGCGAGTGGTGTACGGACGTGGATCTGGGCGGGCGCGGCGGTGGTGTGCTTCCTGGCGGGAGCCCGGTTGGCACGCGACATGTTCGCGTCCGGAGGCCGTGTGTGGAGCCTCGTGCTGTGGAGTGCGGTGGCGGCCTTCCTTCTTGCCGCGGCTCTCGGCGCGGACATGGGGGACAGCCGGGGCTGGACCCCGGTACAGATGCTGACGGTCTTCGCCGTCCTGACGACAGCCTGGGGGATCTGGGTTCTGGTCCGCCAATGGACGTGGACTGACTGGATCACCTGCGTGGCGCCCCTTGCCTTCGCCGTCGTCGCGTCCGCCGTAGTGTCGTCCGGATCGGTGCTGCACGCGATGTACGCGGACACCCTCGACCTGACGCCCGAGGACCTCGACGTGCCCGCAATCTGGCAGGCCGTCTCGGCGGTGAAACTGCTGAGCTTCTTCAGCTTCGCCCTGTTCGTGCCAGCACTGTGGGGCATCGCGAAACACGTGCACGCGCCGTTCGTCAGTCCCAGCGAGCGGCTCAACGTCCTTCTGTACGTGACAGCCCAGGCGGCTGCGGCGGTCCTGTGCCTGCTGGGGGCGCTGGACTCGGTGGGTGATGCGGTGAAGGGCCTCCGTGCGGCGGCGGCCCGGCAGGCAGAGCTGCCCTCCTACTTCGGGGTGGAGCCGGAATGGATGTGCGTGGAGCCGACTGTCCCCGCGGCGAAGCTCAGCACCCGGGGCGGTGTCCTGAATCCCGGGCGCCCGTATGTCTCTTTCGGGGAGGCCGGGGGGACCGCCTCGCTGTGGGACGAGCCGGCGGGCAAGGCGGTCCAGGTGCCGGCCGAGCAGGTACGCCTTGTACCGGCGGCCGACGGGAGGGTCCGGTGCACGTTCTCGTACGAGAGCCTTCCGAAGGGGGACTGAGCCTTGCCGGGGCCGTTCGCGGAGTTCCGAGAAGTTGGTCCCGTCCTCGGTCTCGCAGAGGCTCCATGCGCTGATCCGTAGCCCGTGAGGGCGGTGGCGGACATCGTCACGTGCTTGCACATCTGTTGATTGACGCGCGTCCGGGCCAAGGGCATCGACGACGTCCGACACGCGGCCCGGTCGGGGACCGCACGACTGCGTTCCGCGTCGCGAATCAGCCAAGTACTTTCGTCCGCTCCGTCCGCTGCGGGACAATGACCGCGATGAGCGTCACGACCACCGGCCCGGAACCACGACCGGACGCCTACAGCCCTTTCGCGCACCTAACCGTACAGAACACTGGCCTCTACCGGCAGGTGATGCGGGCCTTCGTCGTCGCCAGGGAACGCTGAGCCGTCCATCTGCGTCCGGAGGACGTGCACGCCGCCCTGCCGGCCGAGGCGCGACCCGCTGAGTTGGACGTCGTGGTCAGGTGCTGGACAGCCTCGTCGGCTGGGGGAATTTGCACGCCGCTCCCGATACCGCGCGGGTCACCGCTGTCGGGGACTTCTACCGGAAGCGTTTCATCTACCAGCTCACCCGGGCTGGGGAAGCCGCCGAGGAGGCGCTCGGCGTCTACGACGAGGCGTTCGGGCGGCGCGGCGCGCTGCAGGCCGTCGCCCTGCACGACATCGTGACCCAGCTGCGGGCTGTCCTCGTGCTGGCTTCACGATACTGGGGAGGCTTGCGCATCGCCTCCGCGCTGCTGCGCCGCGTCCCGTGGCTGCCTGGCGCTATATGGCGACGGATGACTACCGTGCCGCGGCCCTCACCCATCGGGCGGCCCACCCCTAACCGGACGACCGGCCGAAGCCCCCTGGGCTCCGTGTCTGCCCGACGCGCTTGAGGAACTGGGCGTCCGCATCGAGGAGGAGACAGTCCTTGACGTACTGCTGTCCGACCTGGCCTGATGACAGTGCAGACGATGGTCAGGCAGCCAGGCCGTGACGCTCATCTGACGCTCGCCCACCGTACCGGAGCTACTCGCGGGGCGCTGACCAGCAGTTTCCTTGAGTGGCTACTCAGTCCACGCCGTCCCGATGACGCACCACATGGAGTGCGTGGCGATCCTGGAGCCGCTCGCGAAGGGCGCCTGACCCCCCCGCTCCCTCGCCCGCCGTCGGATTCCCCGAACCGGGAGTCCGCGGCGGGCTTTTCGTCGGCCCGGTGGGAGCGAGTGCGTCAGCCGCAGTTCAGGGTCTTCAGGGTTTCCGTCATGTACGTGCGCATGAACGCCTCTACGTGTGGCCGCAGGTCCGGGTTCTTCTTGTAGGCCCGCTTCGCCTGCACCGTGAGGGTGAAGTGGTCGCCGCCCGCCGTCTTGCACGGGGCGGTGGCCGTGGCGCCGTCGTTGCCGAGTACGGAGTCCTCGAAGCCGAGGTCCACCCGGGCCGGTTCCGTCAGCTCGATGACCGACACCTCGCGGGACTGTGCCAGCAGGTCCCCCGGTGGGCCCTTGTGGAAGGCGAAGCGGAAGCCGAGTGCGCGTTCGCCGTCCACGGACAGTACGCAGGGCGCCGTTCGCGCCTCCTGGCGGTCCACCCTGCTGCCCTCGACGACCTTGCCGCGCGGCTGCAACAGGGGGCCGGACAGGTCCGGGGAGACGGGAGTGCCGCAGATCGTCTCCGGGAGGGCTTCGTCGGCGGTGCCGCAGGCCACCAGGGACAGCAGCAGAGCGGCACCCGCGGTGGCCGCGGTCAGGGCGCGCCTCATGCGGCGGCTCCGCTCTCCGGCGGGGCGACGGCCTTGGCGCGGTCCTCGCCGGCGCCGGAAGCCTCGTCGATCCTCGCCTCGTATTCGAAACGGCCGGCGCCCGTGTCGTGCTGCTTCTCCCACTCGTCGACCAGCGCCATCAGCTGGGCGTTGCGCTTCTCGAACGCGCTGTACGTCTTGTCCGTGAACTCCTGGTCGATGTGCTTCTGCTCGTCCGCCAGCCACTTGTCGACCACGTAGTCGAAGCCGGCCTGGACCTCCGCGTCGTACGCGGGCAGGTAGCCGATCGCCGTGTCGAACATCCACTTCTCGTCCCAGGCGGCCGTCTCGGCCGGTCCCACCGCGGCGGTGCGGGCCTCCTCCAGGAAGCCCACCGTGCGCCCGGCCCGCAGCAGGGACTCCTCCGGGTGCTTCTGGCCCGCCTCGTGGATGTCGGCGACCATGGCCTGGTTGATCCCGTAGTTCAGGTTTCCGTAGGCCTCCTGGTCCTTGGAGACCTGCTTGATGACCTCGTACATGTCGTTCTGCGGCACCGGCAGGGAGCGCATGTCCACGCTGCTGGTGACCTCGTGCACCGTGTCGGCGTGGTTGACGAGGACGCTCGCCATCGGCTCGCGCAGCGATTCGGGGAGGTCGTCGCCGGCCTTCGCGAACTGGTCGATCGCGTTCTTGAAGACGGCCTTGTTGTCCGCGGTGTGCTCGACGAACTTCGGGTTGTCGGAGGACGGGTCGATGCCCGTGGCGCCGGCCTGCAGCGCGGCGCCGAAGCCCGCCCGGTCGTCCTTGTCGAGTGCGGCGGAGTAGTGGACGGAGTTGCCGTGCTCGTTGGCCTCCAGCACCACCTCCCAGTTGCGCTCCATGAGGTGCTTCATCCGGTCCTCGTCCTTGAGGTAGGACGCCGACGCCTCCGGGTTGTGGCTCATCACGCCGAGCAGGCCGTCCATCGGGTCGTTGGCGAACCAGCCGGTCCGCTCCCCGCTGTACTCGCCGCCCTTCATGACCCAGATGTCGTCCCGGTCCTTCTCCGCCTTCATGATGTCGTCGCCCATGTCGTGCAGGAACTGCTTCGAGTAGTCCCCGCCGCCCTGGCTCATCAGCGTGACCAGCGACTGGTAGCCGTACGTCTTCTCCAGCCGCAGGTCGGTGAAGGAGGTGTTGCGGCGCTCGAGGCCCTCCTTCTGCATGTCGGCCCGGAACTTCTTGTAGACCTCGGACTTCGGGTCCTTCGTCGCCGAGGCGAGCGTGGCCCCCAGGCCCTTCTGCAGATCCGTGTAGTCCGCCTTGTTCGCGGGGTTCTTGACGTGGATCTGGTCGTTGAGCCGGTTCGTCAGCTCGATCGTGCCCTTCGCGCCCAGCCCGTTGATGAACACCTGGCTGAACTCCGGCTTGCCCGAGTTGTCGCGGAAGGACCGCTGGAGCTCCGCCATCTCGGGCGCCGGGATCTTCTCGCCCGCCGCCAGACGGGTCGCGATGTCCTCCGCGTTCCGCGCCTCGTACACCTCGACGTCGCCCTGCGCCGTGCCGTTGAAGCCCGTGCCGAAGGTGGTGTCGTTCTTCTCGCCGTAGCCGTCCGCGCAGGCCGCCTCCAGCGCGATCTTCACGCCCTGGTCGGCGTCGTCCAGGGCTTTGACCGCGCTTTCTATGTGCTGCGACCAGGAGTTCTCGACGCTCTTCAGGTCCGGGTCGTGCCGGGCGGCGTTGGCCGTGCCCGCGTCCGCCTTGGAGAAGTCGAAGGTGCAGCGGCCCTGGTCGGACACCTTCATGCCGGCCTTCACCGCGTCGTCGCGGGCGGACTCGACCTTCTTCTTCAGGTCGGTGAACTGCTCGTGCGCGTCACGCAGCAGGCCGGCGATCGCCTTCGCCTGGGTCTGCGCGGCCGAGTACTCGTAGCGGGTGCCGGCGAAGTTGGTCTGGGCCGCGCCCAGGCTCACACCCGTCCAGGCCTGGCCCCCCATGGTGATCTTCTGGACGCTGTCCCGGTAGCGGTCCTCGATCTTCTTGAACTCCCCGGCCATGTCGTCCCACTTGCCGGCAGCCGTGGTGAGGTGTCCGAAGTCGGTCGTCATGACCTGGTGGTATGTCAGCATCGCCGTTGTCCGCCGCCTAGATTCCGTCTAGATTCCGTGCAGTTTCGAGTCCGCGGACGGCTTCAGGATGCCGAAGCCGTCGCCCGTCGCGATGTCGTTGCGCAGGAACAGGTTCGAGGTCCCGCGCAGCGCGGTCTTCTCCGAGGCCAGCCGGCCCATCAATCCGGTCACCTGCCGGTCCCAGGTCGTCTGGACCTTCTTCAGTCCGGCCGCCGTGCTCCACTCGTCGAAGGCCTTGACCGCGCCGGTCGAAGCCTCGTCCGCGTGCTCCGCGGCCTTCTTGGTGCTCGGCTCCAGGTCGTTTTCGATGGTGTTCGCCGCGGCCTTCTTCTCCGCGGGCGACGAGCCGAAGTCCCCGGTGCCGGGGAGCAGCGGGCCGGGCGGCGGTCCCGAGTTCAGCCGCATCGCCGCCTGGTCCGCCGCGGTGGACCTCGCCCTGCCCCAGTCCTCTTCGAACCCCATGGTCGTCCGTCTCCCCGTCGCCGTCACCGATCAGCACGCCCGTTCGACGCTATCAGGGTCGGGGGGCGCCGCCCGATTCCTCCCGCCTGCCCTTCTACAGTGGTGATCGACGTTCGGGGGATGGAGATGGGAATGGCCGAACAGCCCGTGTTTCTGCCGGGTGAGGGACTGAGCGCCCTGGAGCCTGCCGCCTTCGATACCGAGGTCGAGTTCCAGGCGCTGCTGGCCCGCCACCCCCGGATCCTGGACTTCGGTTCGCTCGCTGACGGCCGGCCCCTTCGGCTCTTTCTCGTGGCGCGCGAGATGAAGGTCCCCACCGGCAGCGAGAGCGGCTCCACGTACTGGCTGGACCACTTGTTCGTGGACGCGGACGGTGTGCCGACCCTGGTGGAGGTCAAGAGGGCGGCCGACAACCGCATACGACGGGAAGTCGTGGGCCAGATGCTCGACTACGCGGCCAACGGGGCGCGCTACTGGCCCGCGGCGTTGAACTGAGGGCCATCGTCGAGTTCCTGAACCGTCAGTTGCGGCAGACGGATGTCTATGCCGTCGAGCTGACCCAGTACCGGGGCAGCGGTGATCACCGTGTGCTCGTCCCGAGGGTCCCGTCTGGACGCTGTCGCTGCGCGAGGATCCGGACGAGGACGACCTCGCCTTCAGCTTCGGGTGGATCACCCACCACCTGGGACGCGACGTCCGCCTTCGCGGACGCCCTGCCGGTGGTCTCGCTGGCGGCACTCTCCGCCCGGCCCGCCGCGCTGCGGCAGGTACTCGCGGCCATCGAGCACCTGATGGGCGAAGGCAGCGCCCGCGGAGCAGTGGTTCCGGGATCGAGCTAGCGGGCCACGGGGAGGCCCGTGGGTTCCTTGATGCGTTTCATGATGATCTGGGAGTTGACCTCGGTCACCCCGGACAGGGCCGTCAGTTTTTCGATCCACAGGCGTTCGTACGCGCGCAGGTCCGCCACCGCGATGCGCAGGAGGCAGCCCGGGCTGCCGAAGAGGCGGTAGGCCTCGATGACATCGGGGATGTCCTGGAGGGCCGCCTCGAAGGCCTCGACCGCTTCGCGGTCGCGGCGGACCTCCACCGAGACGAGCACCTCGAAGCCGCGGCCCACCGCCTCGGGGGAGATCACGGCGCGGTAGCCCTGGATCACCCCGTCCTGTTCGAGCTGGCGCACGCGGCGCATGCAGGGGGACGGGGTGAGTCCGACCCGCTGGGCCAGTTCCTGGTTGCTCAGGCGGCCGTCCGCCTGGAGCTCGCGCAAGATTTCGCGGTCGATTGAATCCATGGCGCAATTATCGCGTAGTCATTGTTACAGCAGCGGTCAAAGAAGCAATCGCATTGCGCGTAGATCTCTCTATCATTGCCGTTTCGGTACATACGTGCGAGTGAGAGGTGGCCGCGGCCATGGGGCGGATCGTCGTCATCAGCACCGGCGGAACGATAGCCAGCCGTTGGCAGGGCTCCGGATTCGCGGCGGACGCCGACGGCAGCGAGGTCATGGCCACCGCGCCGCTGCCCGAGGGCATCACCGTCGAGGTGGTGGACCTGTTCAGCGTGAACAGCCCGCGGCTCACCACCGCCCACCAGCTCACCCTGCTGCGCACCGTGCACGAGGTGCTCGCCGACCCCGGTGTCGACGGCATCGTCGTCACCCACGGCACGGACACCCTGGAGGAGTCGGCGTTCCTCGTCGACCTGCACCACCACGACGCGCGCTCCGTGGTCTTCACCGGTTCGCAGCGGCCCATGGGCACCGCGGATGGGGACGGTCCGGAGAACCTGTACGACGCGCTGCTCACCGCCGCCACCACGCGCGGGCTGGGCGTGCTGATCGCGTTCGCGGGGCGGGTGCATGCCGCGCGGGGCACGGTGAAGACGCAGGCGGTGGCGCTGGACGCGTTCGCCGACCCCTCGAAGGAACTGCTCGGGAAGATCGGCTTCGGCAAGGTCACCATGCTGCGCACCCCGCAGCGGCCCGCGCCGCTGGCGCTGCCGGCCATGCCGGAGCTGCCGCCGCGCGTGGACGTGGTGGTGCACCACGCCGACGGCGACGCGGTGCTGCTGAACGCGGCCGTGGCGGCCGGGGCGCGCGGTGTCGTCCTCGTCGGGACGGGCGCGGGCAACGCGACGCCGGAGATCGTGGACGCGGTCAAGGCCGCAGCCGGGCGCGGGGTGCTGGTCGCGCTGACCACGCGGGTCATGGCCGGGCCGGTCACCGAGATCTACACGCACGGCGGGGCCGTGGACCTGGTGGCGGCGGGTGCGGTGCCGACGGGGACGCTGCGGGCCGGGCAGGCGCGGATCGCCGTGCTGTCCGCGTTGCTCGCCTCCGGCGAGGTCGATGAGCGGGTTCGGGTGCTGCGTGAGGTGCTGGGGGCGCCGGGGGCGGTGCTGGTCGGGGCGTAGCCGCCGCCCTGCGGGCCGGCTGCCGGGGCTCCGCCCCGGGCCCCGCGCCTCAATCGCCGGCGGGGCTCAAAGATTCGGGGCTCCGCCCCGGACCCCGCGCCTCAAACGCCGGCGGGGCTCAAAGATTCGGGGCTCCGCCCCGGGCCCCGCGCCTCAAACGCCGGCGGGGCTGAAGATCGGGGCTCCGCGCCTCAATCGCCGGCGGGGCTCAAAGCATTCTCACGCCCCGAACGCCGCCAGGAGTTGGTCCGCCGCCGAGGTCGGGGTGACCGTGCCCGCGCGGACCGAGGCTTCCAGGCCGGGGGCCAGGGAGCGGACGGCCGGGTTGGCGCGCAGGCGGTCCAGGAGTTCGTCGCGGACCATCGACCAGGTCCACTCCACCTGCTGGGCCGCCCGCTTCGCCGCCAGGCGGCCGTTCGCGTCCAGCAGCCGGCGGTGCTGTTCGAGGCGGTTCCAGATCTCGTCGAGGCCCGCCGACTCCCGGGCGCTGCACGTCAGCACCGGCGGGGTCCATGCCGCGTCCGCCGGGTGCATCAGCCGCAGCGCGCCCGACAGTTCGCGGGCGGCTGCCTTCGCGTCGCGCTCGTGCGGGCCGTCCGCCTTGTTGACGGCCAGCACGTCGGCCAGTTCCAGGACGCCCTTCTTGATGCCCTGCAGCTGGTCGCCCGTACGGGCCAGCGACAGCAGGAGGAAGGAGTCGACCATGCCCGCGACCGTGGTCTCGGACTGGCCGACGCCGACCGTCTCGACGAGGACCACGTCGTAGCCCGCCGCCTCCATGACGATCATCGACTCGCGGGTGGCCTTCGCGACGCCGCCCAGGGTCCCGGCGGACGGCGAGGGGCGGACGAACGCCGCCGGGTCCACGGCGAGCCGCTCCATCCGCGTCTTGTCGCCGAGGATGGAGCCGCCCGTCCGCTTGGACGACGGGTCGACGGCGAGGACCGCCACCTGGTGGCCCAGCCCCGTCAGCATCGTGCCGAACGCGTCGATGAAGGTGGACTTGCCCACCCCCGGCACCCCGCTGATCCCGATCCGGCGCGCCTTCCCCGCATGGGGGAGGAGCTCCGTCAACAACGCCTGCGCCAGCGCCCGGTGGGCGGGCAGGGTGGACTCGACGAGGGTGATCGCCCGCGCGATGTACGCGCGCTTCCCGTCGAGCACGCCCTTCGCGTACGCCTCGATGTCGATCTTCGGCACCGGCGGCCGCCTACAGCTCGTGGCCCAGGTCCGCGGCCAGCCGCGTCACCAGGTCGTGGGCCGCGTCCGGGATCACCGTTCCCGGCGGGAACACCGCCGTCGCGCCCATTTCCAGCAGCGTCGGCACATCGGCCGGCGGGATGACCCCGCCCACGACGATCATGATGTCCTCGCGGCCCTCCTCCGCCAACTGCTCGCGCAGCGCCGGTACGAGGGTCAGGTGGCCGGCCGCGAGGGAGGAGACGCCCACGACGTGGACGTCGGCCTCGACGGCCTGGCGGGCCACCTCCGCCGGAGTCTGGAACAGCGGGCCGACGTCCACGTCGAAGCCCAGGTCGGCGAAGGCCGTCGCGATCACCTTCTGGCCGCGGTCGTGCCCGTCCTGGCCCATCTTGGCGACCAGGATGCGCGGACGGCGGCCTTCCGCCTCCTCGAACCGGTCGACGAGGGCACGGGTGCGCTCCACGGACGGGGACTCGCCTGCTTCGGTGCGGTACACACCCGAGATCGTACGGATCTGGCTCGCGTGCCGCCCGTACACCTTCTCCAGTGCGTCCGAGATCTCACCCACCGTGGCCTTGGCGCGCGCCGCGTTCACCGCCAGGGCGAGCAGGTTGCCCTCCAGCCCCTGGCCCGCCGAGCCCTGCTCCGCCGCGTGCGTCAGCGCCCGCAGCGCGTCCTGGGTGACCGCCTCGTCGCGCTCCTCGCGCAGCCGCCGCAGCTTGGCGATCTGCTGGGTGCGCACCGAGGAGTTGTCGACCTTCAGGACGTCGATCGCCTCGTCGTTCTCCACGCGGTACTTGTTCACGCCGATCACCGGCTGCCGGCCCGAGTCGATCCGCGCCTGCGTACGCGCCGCGGCCTCCTCGACGCGCAGCTTCGGGATGCCCGCGTCGATGGCCTGCGCCATGCCGCCGGCCGCCTCGACCTCCTCGATGTGCTGCCAGGCCCGGCGCGCCAGGTCGTACGTCAGCTTCTCCACGTACGCGCTGCCGCCCCACGGGTCGATCGACCGGCAGGTCCCCGACTCCTGCTGGAGCAGCAGCTGGGTGTTGCGGGCGATGCGCGCCGAGAAGTCCGTCGGCAGCGCGAGCGCCTCGTCGAGGGCGTTGGTGTGCAGCGACTGGGTGTGGCCCTGGGTCGCGGCCATCGCCTCGATGCAGGTGCGGGTGACGTTGTTGAAGACGTCCTGGGCCGTGAGGGACCAGCCCGAGGTCTGCGAATGGGTGCGCAGCGAAAGCGACTTGGCGTTCTGCGGGTCGAACTGCTTGACCAGGCGCGCCCACAGCAGACGGGCCGCGCGCAGCTTCGCGACCTCCATGAAGAAGTTCATGCCGATCGCCCAGAAGAAGGACAGGCGCGGCGCGAACGCGTCCACGTTCAGCCCGACGGCCTGGCCGGCCCGCAGGTACTCCACGCCGTCGGCGAGGGTGTACGCGAGCTCCAGGTCGGCCGTGGCTCCGGCCTCCTGGATGTGGTAGCCGGAGATGGAGATCGAGTTGTACCGGGGCATCTTCTGCGAGGTGAAGGAGAAGATGTCGGAGATGATCCGCATCGAGGGCTTGGGCGGGTAGATGTAGGTGTTGCGGACCATGAACTCCTTGAGGATGTCGTTCTGGATGGTCCCGGCGAGCTTGTCGGGGGAGACGCCCTGCTCCTCCGCCGCCACGATGTAGAGGGCGAGGACCGGCAGCACCGCGCCGTTCATCGTCATCGACACCGACATCTTGTCCAGCGGGATCCCGTCGAACAGCTGCCGCATGTCGTAGATCGAATCGATCGCCACGCCCGCCATGCCGACGTCGCCGGTCACCCGAGGGTGGTCGCTGTCGTAGCCGCGGTGCGTCGGCAGGTCGAAGGCGACCGACAGGCCCTTCTGGCCGGAGGCGAGGTTGCGCCGGTAGAAGGCGTTGGACTCCTCGGCCGTGGAGAAGCCGGCGTACTGCCGGATCGTCCAGGGCTGGTTGACGTACATCGTCGGGTACGGGCCGCGCAGGTACGGGGCCACGCCCGGGTACGTCTCGAGGAAGTCCAGGCCCTCCACGTCGCGGCCGGTGTACAGCGGCTTGACGCCGATGCCCTCGGGGGTCTCCCACAGCAGGTCCGCGGCCGCGGTGCCGGTGGACTCCTTCACCGAGGCGCGCCACTGGTCCTCGGAGATCCCGGCGGCGGCGGTGGGGCCGAGCGCCAGCTCGGAGAAATCGGGGATGCTCAAGACGGCACTCCCATCCGGTCGAGTACGGAGGACAGCACGGCGACGGCGTCACAGCCGGCGAAGACGTACTCGTCCACGGAAGCCCCTGCGGTGCCGGGCTTGCCGGCGAGGAACACGGTCGTGGCGCCCGCCGAGCGCAGCGCCGCGGCCACCGCCTCGGCGTGCTCCTCGTACAGCGTGTCACTGGAGCAGAGCACGGCCATGCCGTCCGCCCCGCTCGCGGCGTAGGCCTCGGCGGCCGTCGCCGCGTCGACCGACACGGGGTCGTGGACCGGTTCGACGCCGCCCGCCTGGAAGAGGTTCGAGGCGAAGGTGGCCCGTGCGGTGTGCGCGGCCGCCGGGCCCAGGGCGGCGAGGAAGATCCGCGGCCGGGCGCCGGTCGCGGCCAGGTGCGCGTCGCTGCGGGCGCGCAGGGCCTCGTACGCCTCGTCGCGCCGGACGCGCGGCAGGCCGCCGGCGGGCGCGGGCGGAGCGCTCTCGCGGACGACGGGCTTCTCGGACAGCAGCGGGAACTCGCTGACACCGGTGATCGGTTCGCGGCGCTTGGCCAGCTTCTTCGAGCGGGCGGCCCAGGTGGCGGCGAGCCGCTCGGCGACCAGCCCGGAGCGCAGGGCGGCGGCCTGGCCGCCGGCCTTCTCCAGGGTCTGGAAGAACTCCCAGGCCGCGTGCGCGAGTTCGTCCGTGAGCCGCTCGACGTAGTACGAGCCGCCGGCCGGGTCGATCACGCGGGCCAGGTGGGACTCCTCCAGCAGGATCGTGGAGGTGTTGCGGGCGATCCGGCGCGCGAAGGCGTCCGGCAGGCCCAGTTCGTGGTCGAAGGGGAGCACGGTGACGGCGTCCGCTCCGCCCACGCCCGCGGCCATGCAGGCCACGGTGGTGCGCAGCATGTTCACCCACGGGTCGCGGCGGGTCATCATCACCGGCGAGGTCACCGCGTGCTGGAACTGGGCGCCGGCCGCCGGGGCCCCCGAGGCCTCGGCGACGCGGGACCACAGCCGGCGCGCGGCGCGCAGCTTGGCGATGGTGAGGAACTGGTCGGCGGTGGCCGCGTAGCGGAACTCCAGCTGGCCGAGGGCCGCTTCGGTGCTCAGGCCGGCCTCGGTGAGGGCCCGCAGGTACGAGACACCGGTGGCCAGCGACAGCGCCAGCTCCTCGGCGGCGCTGCCGCCGGCCTCGTGGTAGGGCAGGGCGTCGACGGTCAGGGCGCGGACGCCGGGCCAGCCGGCGGCGGCCTCCAGGGCCAGCTCCACGGCGCCGGCCGGGTCCAGGGCCTCACCCGTACGGGCCTCGTGGCCCAGCGGGTCGGCGCCGAAGGAGGCGCGTGCGGCCTCGGGGGAGACGCCGCGCTCGGCGTACAGGGCCAGCAGCGTACGGGCGGCCTCGGCGTAGTCGGCTCCGGCGTCCAGGACGACCGGGGCCAGGTCGAGGTAGACCCCGTCCAGCGCGCGGTCGAGGCCGCCGGCCGGGATTCCGGCGCGGCCCGTGGTCACCCAGAGGGAGGTGACCCCGTTCTCCAGGTCGGCGAGGGCCGCTTCGTTCAGACGGGCCGGGTCGGTGCCCACCAGGCGCTGGCGCACGTCCCAGCCGTTCGCGGTGGTGCCCTCCGGCCTGCCGCCCCGTACGAAGGGGGCGAATCCGGGGAAGCCGGTGTCGGCAGCCGACCTGTCGGGCGGTGCGGTGTACAGCGGGCGGGTGGTGAGCCCGTCCTCGAGCTGGGTGGACAACGCTTCTTCAGCGGCCTCGCCGGAGGCTTCCTTGCCCGACTTGCGCAGTACGCCCTCTACAAGGCGCTGCCACTGCTCATGTGTCGCGACAGGGAACTCGGCGGCCAGGGAGAGCCCGTCGTCAGGCAGGACCGTCATGGCCTCGAATGTAGGGGAGGACGCTCAAGCGGCACTATACCGACGGGTGTGATCTCGCCCTCTCATTTGAGCGGCCGGGATCATCGAACACCCGGCTGAGCAGCACTGTTGCGGCCGCCTCCGGGAGGACGGCCGGTCCGGCGTGCGGGACCACGATCCGCTCGGGGTCGTCGCAGACGTGCGAGAGGGCCGTCGCGGCGGTGCGGATCTCCTCGAGGCAACCCTCGTCGAGGACGCTCGACAGCTCGGTCACGACCATGATCGCCGGATTGAAGACATCCAACAGAAGGGCCGCCGCGCGGCCCACGGCGCGGGCGCGCTCGCGCAGCAGCCGGTCGGCGCGCGGGTCGCCGGTGGCGGCCGCGTCCACCAGCAGGGTGACGGACGGATCCGGCACGATCCCCCGGCGCACGGCCTCGGCGACCAGCGCGGTGTCGGACGCGGTCGCCTGGAGGCAGCCCGTACGTCCGCACGCGCAGGGGGCCGCCGACCCGGGCACCGGCAGGTGGGCCACGTCCCCGGCGGCCGAGCCCGGGCCCTGGTGCACGGTCCCCCTATGCCGAAGGCGGCGTCGACGACGTTGCCGATGAACAGGTGCACCAGACTGCCGCGGGCCTCCGGCCGGCCGAACAGGATCTCGGCCCGGGCGACGGCCCGGGCGTGGTTGTCGACGCGCACCGGCAGCCCGAGCGCGGCCGACAGCTCGGCGCCGAGCGGGGACCGTACCCCGGCCGCCCCGGGCCAGGCCCCGGCCGCCCCGGGCCAGGCCCCGGCCGCCCCGGGCCAGGCCCCGGCCGGCACGGGCGAGGACCCCGTCGGGGCCGGCCCGGCCCGTGCCCCGGCCGGCGAAGCCCCGACCGAGGCCGGCCCCGACCCCGTCGGCAAGGCCCCAGCAGTCGCCCGTACTAAGGCCGCCGCGCTGGCCGTCGTACGGGTCCTGAAGTCCGTCGCCGTGCGGACCGCCGCGATCCTCGCCCTGATCGCCCTCTGGGAGATCGCCCCGCGCGCCGGCCTGGTCGACGCCACCTTCCTGCCGCCCATCAGCGAAGTCGCCGTCGCCTGGTGGGAGCTGGCCGGGGACGGACAGCTCGCCGACCACACCCAGGCCAGTCTGATCCGCTCCTTCGGCGGCTTCGGCATCGCCGTGGCCCTCGCCGTCCCGCTGGGCCTGCTGATCGGCTGGTACCGGCCCCTCGCCGACTTCCTCGGGCCGCTGCTGGAGGTCTTCCGCAACACCGCCGCCCTCGCGCTGCTCCCGGTCTTCGTCCTGCTCCTCGGCATCGGCGAGACCTCGAAGGTGTCGATCGTCGTCTACGCCTGCCTCTGGCCCGTCCTGCTCAACACCATCAGCGCCGTCCGCAACGCCGACCCCACCCTGATCCGGCTCGCCCGGTCGATGGACCTCTCCACGCCCCGCCTGTTCCAGAAGGTGATCCTTCCGGCCTCCGTACCGGCGATCTTCACCGGGATCCGGCTCGCCGGAGCCGTCTCCATCCTCGTCCTCGTCGCCGCCGAGATGATCGGCGCGAAGGCGGGCCTGGGCTACCTGATCAACGCCTCGCAGTTCAACTTCGCGATCCCGCAGATGTACGCGGGCATCATCACGATCTCCGCGATCGGCGTCGCCTTCAACCAGCTGCTGGTGACGGTCGAACGCCGGCTCAGCCTCTGGCGCGTCCCCGCCTGACGCCCCCGGCGCGGGCGGCGCGGGCCGCGCGGGCCGCGCGGGCGGCGCACCCGAGCGTGGCCCGCCCGCTCCGCGTCCGCGTCCTCAGCCCAGCCCCCGCCGATCACACACCACCCCCCGCGAGGCCGCAGGTCTCGCCACAGAACCCGGGAACAGTCATGACCGCACCCCGCACCCTCCACCTCAACGCCTTCCTCATGAACGCCGGACACCACGACGCCGCCTGGCGCCACCCGGACAGCACCCCCGAACGCGTCACCAACCTGCGCTACTTCCAGGACCTGGCCCGCACCCCCGAGCGCGGCCTGCTCGACTCGATCTTCTTCGCCGACGGGGTCGCCCTGTGGGGCAAGGCCCGCTACAACGCCGTCGGCGGTTTCGAACCCCTGACGCTGCTCTCCGCGATCGCGGCCGTCACCGAGCACATCGGACTCATCGCCACCGTCTCCACCACCTTCAACGAGCCCTACAACCTGGCCCGGAAGTTCGCCTCCCTCGACCACATCAGCGGCGGCCGCGCCGGCTGGAACATCGTCACCTCCGGCACCGTCGACGAGGCCCGCAACTTCAGCCGCGACGAGCACTTGGCGCACAACCTCCGCTACGACCGGGCCCGCGAGTTCCTCGAGGTGGCCACCAAGCTCTGGGACAGCTGGGAGGACGACGCGATCGTCCTCGACAAGGAGCGCGGCATCTACGCCGACACCGACAAGCTGCACCCCGCCGCCCACCGCGGCGAGTACTTCGGCGTCGCCGGACCGCTCAACGTCCCGCGCTCGCCCCAGGGCCACCCGCTCCTGGTGCAGGCCGGATCCTCCGAGGACGGCAAGGAGTTCAGCAGCTCACCGACCTCCAGGTGCCCGAGTACGGCCTCGCCCAGCTCTCCGGCATGTTGAAGGTCGACCTGACCGGGCTGCCCCTCGACGGCCCGCTGCCCGACCTGCCCGAAGAGCGGCACATCAACGGCAACAAGAGCCGCTTCACCCTCGTCGCCGAGCTCGCCCGCCGTGACGGCCTCACCCTGCGCGAGCTGATCGCCCGCCTCGGCGCCGGCCGCGGCCACCGCACCTTCGCGGGCACCCCCGAGCAGATCGCCGACCAGCTCCAGGAGTGGTTCACGCAGGGCGCCGCCGACGGCTTCAACATCATGGCGCCCGTCCTGCCCACCGGCCTGACCGACTTCGTCGACCAGGTCGTGCCGATCCTCCAGCGGCGCGGGCTCTTCCGTACGGAGTACTCCGGCCGGACCCTGCGCGAGAACTACGGCCTGCCGCGTCCCGCCAACCGCTACGCCGGCGCGAGCTCAGGCGCGAGCGCGAGCGCGAGCACAAGCGCGGGCGCGGGCGCCGACCCGCGCGGCCCGGTCGGCGGCTGACCGGCCGCCCCGTCCGGGCGCGGAGGCGGAGACGGGGCGGTTGTGGTGCGGGGGCGGTCCGAGGGGGCCGCCCCCGCGCGTCGTCGGACGGTCACACCGTCAGCACGATCTTGCCGCGGGTCCGGCCCGAGGCACTCAGCTCCCACGCCTTGGCGGCCTCCGCGAGCGGCAGCGCATGCTCGACGTTGACCGTCAGCCGGCCGCTGTCCGCGAGGACGGCGAGGAAGGTCAGGTCGGAGGTGTCGGGACGTACCCACAGCTGGTGCGCGCCCTTGGCCGCCGCCTCGTAGTCGGCGATGGACACCACCCGGTCGCGCTCCTTGACCAGCGACTGCAGCAGCTCGACGGCGCCGTCACCGTAGAAGTCGAGGCCCGCGTCGATGCCTTCGGGCGCCAGCTCGCGGATGCGGTCGGCCAGCCCGTCCCCGTACAGGACCGGCTCGGCGCCGAGGGAGCGCAGGTAGTCGTGGTTGTGCGCGCCGGCCGTGCCGATGACGCGCAGGCCGAGGGCGACCGCGATCTGCACGCCGAGGGAGCCGGTGCCCCCGGCCGCGGAGTGGATCACGACGGTCTCGCCGGCCTCGACGTTCACGCGGCGCAGCGACTGGTAGGCGGTGAGCCCGGCCAGCGGGATGCCCGCGGCCTGTTCGAACGTCAGCTCGCGGGGTTTGGGGGCGAGGGTCCGGACGGGGGCGGTGACCAGTTCGGCGTAGGTGCCGAGCTCGGTCCACTCCTTGCGGACGTATCCGTAGACCTCGTCGCCGACGGCGTAGTCGAAGGTGTCCGGGCCGACCGCCTCGACGATGCCGGCGACGTCCCAGCCGGGTATGACGGGGAAGCGGACTTCGAGGATCGGGTCGAGGTATCCGGCGGCGAGCTTCCAGTCCACCGGGTTGACCCCGGCGGCCTTGACGCGGACGAGCACCTCGCCCGGTCCGACCTTGGGATCCGGTGCGTCAACGAGGGTGAGATCGGCGGCGGTTCCGTATGCGCTGTAGCTGATGGCCTTCATGATCACCGCCAACGGGGCGCGGCCGGCCGCTATTCCCGGCTGTTCCCGGAGGCTCGGCGGCCCCGGCTGTTTCCGGCCAGGTCTCAGGCGGGCAGCGTGTTGCGGTGCGAACGCCGCCGCGCAGCGCTGAACAGGGCCTGGATCTGCGCCCCCGACTGCTCCACGTCGTCCAGCGGCGAGGGGAAGGGCAGCCGTACATCGCGGTGGCCGCTGCGCTCCTCGAGCCGCAGGGTGATCCCGTACCGGTCCATGGCGACGGGCAGTGCGCGCAGCACCGAGGCGGTGGGCAGCGGCTGGACCAGGCGCAGCAGCAGGGTGACCAGATCCGGGTGGTCGTCGAGGAGGTGCGTGAGCATGCCGGCCTCGTAGGGGGCCAGCGGGTCGGGGCCGGCCGCGTCCAGCTCTTCGAGCCCGATGTAGGAGAGGCCGTCCGCCGTCTCCAGGACGGCCTGTCCGAACTCCATGCAGGTGCTCTCGTTGCCGAGGTCGGTGCTGTCGCCGACGTACGGGGTGAGCAGGCGGCCGACGATGGTCACCCGGGCCCGCACCCGGTCGCGCACCGGGGTCGGGGCGACGTCGGTGAACTCCAGCCGGATCGCGGCCCGGTGCTCGGATTCGCCGCCCGGTTCGGCCGGATGCAGGTGCAGGCGGCCCATCGGGTCGCCACCGTCGAGGTGGCGGACCTCGGAGCGCAGCCCGTCGGTGACCGCGGTCATGGAGTGGGCGGCGGCCAGGATCGACCGCACCCGCTCGGCGTCGGTGGGCCGGGCGGGTGCGGCGGCAGGGGCACCGGACATGCGCATCTGGATCTCTCCATCATCCCGAGAACTTAGGTATGCCTAACCTAACCTATTTCGTTCGTCGGGGGTAGTCGGCCCGCGCCGGTCTGGTTCGTGTCGGTGTTGGGCTGAACGGGTGAAACGCGAGAGGATGGCGGGATGCACATGAAGCGCGTGGCCGAGGCGGCCCGGTGAGCAGGTACGACGTCACCGACGAACAGTGGGAGGGGCTCGCGCAGGTGGTCCCCCTGCGCAGCCGCAACGAATGGCCCTCGCGGGTGGACCACCGCACGATCCCCAAGGCGCCCGGGGCGTCGGCGGCGGAGCAGCGGCGCTTCGTGGTGATCCGGGTTCAGATCTTCGCGGACGCGCGGGAGGTGGCGGAGTACCTGATCGCGCAGATCCCGGTGCTGCTGGACCTGTCCGGGGCCGACAGCGAAGTGGCCAAGCGGATCCTGGACTTCAGCAGCGGTGTGGTCTTCGGGCTGGGCAGCGGGATGCACCGGGTGGACCGGAACGTCTTCCTGCTGGCGCCGGTCGGGACCGAGGTCGAGGGGATCGCGGCCGCGGCCGTCCCCCGATCGTAGGAAGGTCGTCGCGAGGTAACGGTTCGCCGGGCCCGTGCGGGGTCCGGCGGCCCGTACCGTCCGCCGCATGGACACCACCCTCCCCACACCCCGCCCAACCCCCACACCCCTGGCCCCCCAGCCGCCTGGCGCACCCGCCGGCCCGCAGCCCAGCCCACCCCCCGCGGCCCGGCCTGCCGCGCTTGCCGCAGGGCAGTCCGCCGCACTTCGAGCAGAGCTCCCCGCCCCGCTCGACGCCGGCCCTTCGGCCGCGCTTGACGCCGGGTCTCCGGGCGCCGTTGCCGGTGGGGCTCCGGGCCTGTTCGGTGGCGCTCCCGCCGCGCGTCCCGCGGTCGTCCCTGCTCAGTTGCCCGCAGGGCCTTCCGGCACGTTCGACGCCGAGGTTCCGGGCCCGCTTGACGCGGGGCAGCCTGTCGCGCTG